>JAFUTP010000075.1 GCA_017484165.1 Cardiobacteriaceae bacterium
GACTAATTCCAGCAGGAAAAGCAATACAAAAAGCTGGTCAAGGCGTAAAAGCTATCGGAAGAATGTTCGGTATCGGCGGCAAGGAGAAAAAAGCTGAAAAGACTGCGAAAAATAGTAAGAAGAGTGAGGAAAAACCAAAGCAACAGACGAATAATGATGGCACAAAAAATAACCAAAAGAGTGCAGAAAAATCGCAGAAGAAAGGAAGTGGTAGCAATGCTAAAAATGCTGCAACAGGGGAGAAAAATACAGAGAAGAGTGCGGGAAATGTTGCGGATAAAATCAAACCAATCACTTCCGAAGGAAAAGCTAATGCGGCGACTGGAGTAAAATTAAACCGTGAATTAGAACTTATTCAAATGGCAAATGAGCCTATCGAGAGTTTGAGAAGAACTGGCAAATTGCCAAACAATTACATAACTCAAACAGAAGCTGAAAAAAACGGCTGGAAAAAAGGAAAGGCTCTAAATAATACAAATCCAGGAAAGGTTTTGGGTGGAGATATATATAACAACAAACCAATTAGGGGAACTAACACTACTGCTGTAGCAAATGCAGCAGGCAAAATTTGGCACGAAGTCGATATTGGAATAGATTACACAAAATCTAGAAGCAAACAAAATGGAACTCGTGTGCTATATTCCAGTGATGGTCTATTGTATATATCACCAGACCATTATCAATCACCTGCAATTTATATTGGAAGGTGGAAATAATGTTAATAGAAATATATGGAAAGGATATATATAATGAGCTTGATTTCCACCGACAGTTCAATAAATATGCACAATGGACATATTACGGACACAATTTAAATGCTTTATGGGATGTTCTGCGTGATATGGAATTACCAACCCATTTAATTTGGTATGATTCAGAAATTTCAAAAGCAAGATTAGGAGAAAGATTTACTCTTATAGTTAGTGTGTTGGAAGATGCATATAAAGATTCATCTGAATTATATTTAAGAGCCCCGAAGTTCTATACGCCAGATGAAAAATTCACTTACGAGCTAAAGTAAATGTTTTCCAAAATAAAAAGCGGCAGTTTTGCCGCTTATTTTTATTTTTTTTAGAAATAAAAATTAAAAATAAAAAATACTATTTTGTTCACGAAACAACTATAAAATCAATTTTTTAAGTTATTTGAGACCGTTATGACCCCACGCAAAATTCTCACTGCTTCATCATCCTTTCCTAGACTTCGTGAAGCAAATGCCGTTTATGTCGATAAAACTGCGCTTATCCACAAAATGGTTTATGCCGATGATGCGTTCTTTTTATCCCGTCCGCGGCGGTTCGGAAAATCACTTCTTGTTACAACTTTGGAGGCATATTTTCAAGGCAAAAAAGAACTTTTTGAAGGTTTGGAAATTGAAAAATTAGAACCAGAGTGGAAAAAATTTCCCGTTTTGCGCTTCGATATGAGTGGTGATCGCTACAACAGCACGAAAAAATTGGCAGAACGGATAAATTTTCTCCTGATGCGTTATGAGGAAATTTACGGTCGCACGCCGCAAGCAGGCGAAGAGCCAACTTCGCGTCTCAAAGATTTAATCCGTCGAGCCCGTGCGCAAACAGGCGAAAAAGTTGTAATTCTCATCGATGAATACGACGCGCCGCTCTTGGATACCGTGGTTGATGACGAAAATTTCCAAACAATGCGGACGATGCTTCGTTCTTTTTATAGTCCGCTTAAAGAATCA
>JAFUTP010000076.1 GCA_017484165.1 Cardiobacteriaceae bacterium
GAAGCACATTACCGTTCAATTTTGCTAAAATTTCTAGCGTTTTTTCCTTAAATTTAATGTCATAAGCCATAAATAAATACTCCAAATTAGCTAAAAAAATTATTGTAACATATTTTGTTACTTTGATGCGAAATTACTATAAAAATTTAGCTCTTTTTATCATCTGTCAAGTTATTTTATATTTTTTTATTTCATTACAAAAACATAAAACCTCCACCTTTTGATGGAGGTTTTTTATTTTCCATACAATTTTAAGTTAAGCACAACTTAACTTCTCACCTATAAATTTAGTTATACAAAACAAACTCTTCTACCCCTTGTGGATCTTTGCCAAGCAATTCACGGAAAAGAGAATTATCTGCGCAACTGCCGTGTTCCAGCATTTGCAAGCTATCAGAACTAACAAAACCATTAGTTAAAATATTCGTCATAGGTAATATCGGTTTTAATCCTTTTTCAGGTAAATTCACAATTTTGATTGCAGGTTTTCCCAGCACTTTTTCACGCAAAATTTGGCAAAAATGCGCAAAAGTTACCTCTTCCGAGCCCGTGCAATCAATCACCTGCCCTGCCAATTGCTGTTCCAATAAATTGCCGATTGCCGCGACTAAATCATCAATATGCACAGGCTGAATTTTGTATTCACCGTTATTTGGCAAAGCTACAAACGGCAAATTGAGCATTTTGAGCAATGATTCAATAAAACGAGAATTACGACCGTAAATAATTGAAGGACGCACCACCGCTACATCCAATCCCGAATCACAAAGCGCGTTATCACCTTTTGCCTTACTTTTCAAAAATTCACTCTTTGAGTTTTCTGTCGCCCCTAGTGCCGATATTTGAATCCACCTCTTAACGCCTTTTTTTACCGCTATTTCGGCTATTTTTAACGGTGTTTCATAATGCACTTTATTCAAAATCGCGGGATTACGGTGCATAACTCCAACGCAATTTATTATCGTATCGCAACCTTCTAATAGGTATTCCACTCTACCTTTATTAAAGTTTTCGAAATCAATATCACGATGTGAAGGCGTATCAACTCTATTGCCTTTTTGCCGTAATGCGGTAGTTAATCTTCGACCGACAAAACCGTTTGCGCCTAAAAGTAAAACTTCTGCCATTTGAATATTCCTTGAAAATATTTATAAATAGACATTCTAAAAATGTGTATTTTAGTTGGTCATAGAAAAAATATTGTTGAATTATTTAAATTTTATTTAGCATTTTGCTTGGCGCAAGCTTGTATCTCGCCGTTTTCGCAAGCAATTTTGAATAATTCCCGCGCTTTCTTTTCATCTTGTTGAATTTTTTCACCGTTTAGCAATTTTTCTGCCACTGCATAACAATATGATGCGGTATTTTTACTATCTTTTTTGCATGATTTGAGATAAAAATCCATAGCCTTATCAATATTTTTTTCTACTCCCATCGCTTTTGCATAAATATTACCGAGCAAATAGCAATAATCATATACATTATTTTCACAGGCTTGATTAAATCCGTTTAAGTTATTTTTATAAATATTATCAGCTTGAGTTAATTTGCCTTGTCGGTTGAATTGTTCCGCAAGTTGCACGCAACTGGAAAGTTCTTCTTTTTTACAACCAATTTCAAGATATTTTTCTGCCTTCTTTGCATCTTTTTTTACCACTCCCTCACCTTTTTGATAAATACTTGCCAAAACTGTGCAGGAAATAGCGAAAATATCATGCTGTTTATTATTACAAGCAACATCTAATAACTTAATTGCTCGCAAATAATCAGGTTTTACCACCTCTTTTTCATTACCTGCAATCAATATTAAAGCGGCTTCTGAACAAACTTTTTCCTGTTCTTTTTCGCTAGCTACTTGCAAGCAATATTCTTCAATAATTGCATTTTTTTCCGCGGTGCTTTTTGCTAATTTGAATTTTTCACTCAAACAATCTTTGTCGCTGCATTTTTCTATTGAATTTGCTTGAATTTCCGCTTTATTTTCTTCTTTTTTGCTATCTTTTTCATCTTCCGCAATAGCCCAAAAACTAAATATTGCAAGAAAAATGAACAAAGTATTTTTGAATAATTTAGACATAAATATTCCTTGAAAAAATGCCGCATAATAAAGAGGCGAAGACAAAATTTCAAGGACGGTAAAACCCAACTTTTTTCTCTTTTTGCACAATTTCGGCAAGCACTGGCAAACATTTTCCGCATTCATTGCCCGCACCGAGGCTATTACATAGCTCTTTGATGGATTTTTTGCCCTCTTTAACACTTTCTTTAACTTTTTTTTCGCTTATCGCTCGGCAAATACAAATATACATAAACTAATTGTCAGAAAATAAAAAATAATTCTTGATGATAATGATGCGCAAATAAATTGTCAATCATATTGTTATTAACAAATTAGGAAATAAATAAATGAAAGAAAAAATTGCTTGCCTTTACACAGGCGGCACAATCGGGATGAAAAATTCCCCCCAAGGACTTATACCGAGTAATGATTTTCAGGAAAAACTTGCGGAAATATTGCCCGCAAAATACGAACTCATCTGGCGACAAACGGAACTTATCGATTCTTCTGCAATTAGCTTACAAGATTGGCAAAAATGGCTTTTAATATTACAAGAATTGAATACCTTACCAATTAAAACACTAATAATTTTTCACGGAACAGACACTCTCGCCTATACGGCTAATTTATTCTCTTTAATGAATAATAACTTTTCATTTAACTTAATTTTTACCGCTGCTCAACGCTCAATTTTTTATCCGAATTCCGATGCTATTTTGAATATTAAAACTGCTTTTTTAGTAGCTGAAAATAGCTTATTTAATAATCAATCGGTGATATCTTTTGGCGGTAAAATACATTCTGCTATCGGTGCAAGCAAATTTTCAACCGTAGCTGACAGCGGTATTTTCTGCCCTTTTATTCCTGCTTTTGCCCGCTATATAAAATCAGAAAATTCGCTTAAAGTTTCCAATTATTTTCTAAATAACAAAAATAAATTTAATTTCAACTTAAAAAATAATTTAATTCTTAATCCAGAAGTAACAATTGCCTCATTTAATTTAATTCCTGGTTTTCAACTTGATTTTATTGCCGATAGCATCTTTAATAATAATTTTGACGGAATTATTCTGCAATCTTTTGGTAATGGAAATATTAAAAATCACCAAAAATTATTCACCGCAATTAAAAATAAAACGAAAAATAACATTCCCGTAATAAATATCAGCCAATGTCCGCAAGGAGAAGTTAATAATAATTATGCACAAAGTTCATTTTTAACTGATACGGGAATAATTTCGGGAGGAAGAGTTAATTTAGAGTTAGTAACTAGCCTTTTAACATTAGCTACAAGTAATAATTGGACATTGGAAGAAATTAGGGAAATCATCAATAAATTCAATAACTTAACTAAAATTTAATATACATTTAATCCATTTCTCCCCCTTTATTCATATTTGCAATAATTTCCGCATTATCTCGCCAATTATTTTTTACACTCACGAATGTTTTTAATAACACCTTTTGCTCTAATTCTTTTTCTAATTCTATTCTTGCCGCCGTTCCAACTGCTTTTAATACCGAGGCATTTTTTCCAATTACTATTGCTTTTTGACTTTCTCTTTCCACAATAATATTTGCATCAATTTTTACCATTCCTTTAAGCTCTTTATAGCCTTCAATTATTACCCCTAATTCATAAGGAACTTCCTGATGCAAATAGCGGAAAAGCTTTTCCCGAATAAGTTCCGCACATAAATAACGCATTCCAGCGGTAGTGATTTGATCTTCTGGAAAAATCCACTCTCTCTGCGGTAATAATGAGTTTAAAACTTTGATTATCGCATCGGTATTTTGCCCTTTTTCAGCACTTATTGGAATTATCTCTTGCCAAGAATTTTTTTGGGCTATTTCAGCGATTTCCGCTAGCAATTTTTCCTTATTTCCAATACGGTCAATTTTGTTAATTACGCAGATCTTTGGCAGTTTTATTTCTACTGTCTGCTCCATTATTTTTATATCTTCTGCGGTAATTTTTCCACTCTCTACTACTTGAATAATTACATCGGTATCAATCATTGACTTTCTTGCTGCACGATTCATTTGCCGATTTAGTTGTTTTTTTCCGCCTGAATGAATGCCAGGGGTATCGATAAATATCGCCTGTAAGTTATCTTCGGTAAATATTCCCAGCAAATTATGACGAGTTGTTTGCGGTTTGCGACTAGTGATGGCAATTTTTTGCCCTAATAATTTATTCAATAATGTTGATTTTCCAACATTTGGTCTTCCAACAATTGCAACAAACCCTGCTTGCGTTTTTTTTACACTGTCAATGCTCATTTTTACCACCATTATTGTTATTTTTCTTATTATTTTCCTGCAAATATAGATTTAACATTTCTTCTGCTGCTTGTTGTTCAGCTTTTTTACGATTAGTTGCAACGGCTTCACAACGGTAATCTTCCGAACTCACGCTAATACGAATATATGTTTCGGTTTTATTTTCTCTTTTTTCTTCAATAACATAGCTCGGTATATTTTTTCCGCGAGCTTGTAAATATTCCTGCAAACGAGTTTTTGGATCTTTAAGAGCAGCCAAATTATGGCTTTTATTTAACATCTCTGCGAATAATTTTTCTGCCACCTCTTCGCATTTTTTTTCCCCCTTATCTAAAAAAATCGCTGCCAAAATTGCTTCTACTGCATCAGCCAAAATACTTTTTCTTCTCTCTCCTCCCGCCTTTAATTCCCCTTGCCCCAAGCGTAAAAAACTACCGAGTTCTAATTTTTGGGCAATTAAATATAAACTTTCCTCACAAACTATTTTTGCTCTAATACGGGTTAAATCACCCTCTTTTGTTTTTTTATGTAGATGAAATAATTTTTTGGTTACAAAACTCCCCAATAAAGCATCACCTAAAAATTCCAAGCGTTCATTATTACTTGAACTATAACTGCGATGTGTTACTGCTTGCAATAATAAATCTTCATTATCAAATTCAACTTCTAATCTTTTTTGTAATAATTTTAGGTCAGCTTGATATGGGGATTTATGTGTCATTTTTTTACCTTGTAAGCCTTAAATTATTTCACTCTTCTACCAATTCTTTTACAATTTCCCTTAAAAGAAACACAATCAGAATTCAACCAAATATAGCTTGCCTTTCCGACTAAATTTTTTGCTGGAACAAAGCCCCACATACGGCTATCGGAGGAACTATCGCGGTTATCTCCCATTGCAAAATAATGACCCTCTGGCACTTGAATTTCTACACCATCGATAAATCCTGTATGCATAGGAGTGTTATATGAATTGATATGTTTATTTTCAATATTATCTGATAATTCCATTAAATGCTTACCGCTTACACTCTTATCATCTCCGTAATTAAACTCTTCTTCATAAACTTTATATAGAAGGTTATCTTCATATCCATTTCTTTTTCCCGTCAATTGTAAAACTGCTTTTTGACCATTAACAATAACTTTACCGTTATTAAAAACAACTTTATCACCTGGCAGAGCAATTACCCTCTTGATGTAATGTAATTTAGGATTATTAGGATAACGGAAAACAAAAACATCGCCTCTTTTTACACCTCCCAGCGGTAAAATTTTCCACCCTAGCACTGGTAATTTTACCCCGTAAGCATATTTTTGAGTTAATATAAAATCACCCTTTTGCAAAGTTGGTTCCATTGAACTTGAAGGTATTTTGAACGGTTCCCACAGAAATGAACGGACGAATAAAACAATAAACAAAATCCAAAACATTCCGCCGAAAAATTCAAACAGCTTCTCGTCTTTATAAACTGGTTGTGATGCCCAAATTAACTCTTGACCTGACAAATGATTGCGGTTATTTATTTTCATATTCACCGCTTGAAATAATTCTCGATGTTTTGGTTTTAAGCTTTTTTCGGCTTCTAATAATCTTCGAGAGTATTTATTTCTATCCTCATCAGTTTCTTTTTCCTTGGAAAAAACTTTTAGCAAATAATTTCTTTCTTTACGGTATTTTCTACCGTCGAGAATGTAAAAAACTAAACAAATCAACACTAAAACCGTGAGAAGTAACTCAAAGTTTTCCATAAGTTTTTGCAAAATTATCATTTATTCCTCAAAATTTATAAATAACCGATAAAAAGCTCAAATATCTCGCTTTTACTTTTAATATTCCTGATAAATATTAAATTTTCACGCAATTATGAACAAGTTAGAAATTTTCCAATCTGCCGATTTTTTGCTTTTATGCGAAAAACTCCACGAGCACTATTTATCAAGCATTAAAAATAATCCCAAAGATATTTTTACGCAGCAAAAAATCATCATCGACAACCTTGCGCTGGCGGATTTTTTGGAGCAATTTTTTGCGCAAAAAACTGGAATTAGTTCGGGGATTGAATATCCGCTCTGGACGGAATTCGAGCGCGGCATTATCGAAAAAACCAGTAACAGCAACAATCCGCCAAAACCGCTTTCTAAACAAGCAATGCACTGGGAAATTTTCGCTTTTCTACTGCGCAATTGGAAGCAATTGCTTATTCCTGAACATTTTTTCAGTCCGCATCTTGCGCGGATTTTGGAAATCCCGCCGCAATATTTGGGAGAAAAACTGCATTTATCCAGCCAACAAATTCAGCGTTTTTGGAATTATTCCCAAGCAATTGCCGCAATTTTTGCCGAATATATCGCGCTACGCCCCGATTGGCTTGACCAGGAAAAATTTTCTCAAAACAGTGATATTTGCGATTTACTTGCCGCATCAGCCCGTGCAAAGCTCAAAGAAAATCCCGAAAACTTGGCGCATTACCGTGAAGTTTTCCGTATTCAGCAATTTTTCTGGCAAGAACTTTTTGCGGCAAATTATTCGGAGCATTACGAGCAGAAGCAGATTTTTACGGATAAATGCAAGGCAAAAAAATTACCGTTAAATCTCTTCCCAGAACGCTTATTCGTTTTTGCACCGCAGGAAATTACCGCCCATAAGCTGGAATTTCTCATCAATTTAGCCGAAAACATTCCTGTTAATCTCTATTTATCCGACATCAGCGATGCTTTTATTTCTGATTTATACGCCAGTCGTCTGCTACAAAAAATTCCGACGAAAATCAAGCAGGAAGAGCATTTTCACGGTGGACAGGAACTGCTTGCCTTATTCGGTAAAACTTTTCGTGAGCAGAGAAAAATTTTTGAAAACTACGGTTTTCTAGAAAAAATTCACAGATTGGAGCGCGCTAAACATAAATCCGACACACTTTTACAACGCTTGCAAAGCGATATTCTCCGCGCTGACGACCGTCCGACACTTGCTGCAAAACCGCTCTCCGACGCGGACGAAAGCTTACAAATCAAGGCTTGCAACGGTTTAATGCGCACACTCGAAATCATCCGCTCCGACATCATCACTTGGCTCAAAGCGGATAAAAATCGCAGACTTGATCAAATTCTCTTACTTACTCCGAACATTTCCTCCGAGGAAGCGGTTATCCGTGCGGTTTTTCCGCCCGAAGAAAGTTTTGACGGCAATTTTTTACCAGCGAGAATTACGGGTATCGCTGGCGTTGAAGCGGCGAATTTATCCCTTGCGCTTACAGGAATTTATGCGATCTGTGAGGAAAACTTCGATTTCGACAGCGTTTCGCAATATTTACTTTTAGACGACAACTGCCGCGCTTACGGTTTGGCGCATCAGGAAATGCAGGAAATTCTGCAAGATTTGCAAAAAGCTGGCTGGCGACGCGGTTTCAATGCCGAACAAATGAATTTAGCGTCAGCTGATGATGAGCGTTTTTCTTTTTGTTATGCGCTGGATCGCCTACTAATCCGTGCGCTAGTCGGTGAAGAAACTAGTTTTGCCGATGAACGCGTAAATAGCACTGAATTACCGCTAGCAAATATTGTCGCACTCAACGCGATTAGCCGTTTTGCCCTTGATTGTGCCCGTATTTTTCAGCGTCATCATCAGAAAACATATCCCGCCGAAGATTTGCTCGATGAAATCCGCGAGCGGCTGCATCATCTTTATAAAAAATCCGATTCCCGTTCCATTGCTGAAATTGACGCTGCACTGCTTGATATTCACTATCAAATCGTCGGCAATCATCTTTATCAGAAACCAGATACCACACCGTATATTCCGATAAATTTCATCACGCGCACGCTCAACAGCACGCTTGCCAAACGCCGTATCAGTGCCGAACCTACTGGGGTTATCACGATTGCCAGCCTCGATACGATGCGGGCTCTGCCTTACAAATTCATTGCATTTTTCACAGCGGAGAACGGCAATTTCCCAACTAGATACAAAGACGAACGGCAAAATCTGATTTTTGCGGACAAGCCGCGTCTTGGCGACCGCAACCAGCGCGAGAAAGATTTATCAGCGTTTTTGCAACTTTTTATGTCCGCCGAAGAAACTCTGCGTTTTTATTACAGCGCGGCAAATAGCGAAGACGGGGAGGAAATTCTGCCGCCGATGCCGATTAGACAATTGGAAAAATATTTACAAGAACAACTGCCGCCCGAAGATTTTCAAAAAGTCAAACAGGATTTAAGAAGCATTCCCAGCCCGTTTTCAGCCAATTCTGAAATAACTTCACCGTTATGGCAAAAGGTCAAAAATAGGCTTAATTCCGCTACAAAAACATCAGCAAAAGCCTGGACCGAAATCACCGCACTAAACGCCGATTTTTTCCAAACAGCCGAATTGCCAGAAGAAAAAAATCTTGACTTAAAAACCATCATCCGTGCTATCAACGAACCGTCGAAGTTTTATTTAAGAAAAAAAATGAATGTCGGAGAAATAGAGACAAAATCCGCCGAAAACTTTGAACCGCTAGTTCTAAATAAACTCTCGGAAACAATCCTAGACAGCTATCTAATCGAACATTGGGAAGAATTAAACCGCGCCAACATCAAAAAATTACCCTTAATTCCCGTCAATTCTCTCGGGCTCAAACTCTATGGAATGCGATATAGAAACATTTTGCGCCGCTATGGAAGATTGGTAAGAGCAAGCGGATGCAGCTTACAAACTCATCAGACGCAAAAAATAAACATCGCTGGAATAGAAATCTCCGCCAATTTAGCTATTCCATCAGGAGACTTAAACAAACCAGAAAATAACCTGATTTTGCATTCAGGAACGGATAAAGCAAAACATCGAATTGACGCTTATCTACATCATCTTGCGGCACAGGCGGCAGGAAGAAATTGCGACACATTCGTATCTTTTCGCGATGAAGATGGCGCACCAGAAGGAAAAATTTGCCGCTTTTTGGCAGTAGAAAAAGAAAAAGCAGAAGACATTCTCAAAAAATTTTTGCAAGTATTTCGCGCAATAAATGACCGACCAATCCTGCTTTCTAGCAAACTCTGCCAGGATATTTATTTCGATTTGCAAGAAGACGATGTGATAAATAAAACAATTGAAAAGTCCTTCAAATATGATGGCTACAACTTCAATCCAGAACTCAAATATCTCGACATCATCTGCAAAAATCTAGACAAAACCGAGATTGCAAACTGCATCAAAGAAAATTACCGCGAGCTCAAAAATCTTTATCAGGCGGCATTCGATGCGGGATTTTGAAGATATTCGGAAGCTCTTGGCGAGAAAATTTGACCAAAGAAACGCAGTCTTTATAATCGCCCGCTGTTTTCGCGGGAGTGGCGAAATTGGTAGACGCACTGGATTTAGGTTCCAGCGGTTTCATCCGTGAGAGTTCGAGTCTCTCCTTCCGCACCACCAAATTAAATCGCGCCGCAAGGCGCTTTTTTTGTTTTTTATTGTTTATTTCGTTTATCTGAAATTAAGCTTTATTTCAGATGCAAGAAATCCAAAAACTCACAATACAAAGGAAAAAATTTATGCCATCGAACCTCGAACAACTTGAAGGTCTTGCTTACAAAATCAGCATCGAAGTTCCAGCAGAAATCATTGATGCAAACACAGTTGAACGCTTAAAACAGCTCCGTAGCGTTGCAAAAATCGACGGCTTCCGCCGCGGAAAAATTCCACCAAATATCCTGAAACAACACTACGGTCAAGCACTCCGTGAAGAAGCAGTTCGCGAAGAAATTGACCGCTCTTACCGTCACGCTTTGCAAGAACACGACAAAATCCCAGTTTCTTATCCCAATATCGAGCTGCAATCAGGTTTGAAGGAAGGCGAAGCACTCAAATTTACGGCAACATTTGAAGTTGCACCGAAAGTTGAAGCAAAAGGTTTAGATGCTTTGGAAATCACTCTCCCAGAAGCAAAAATTGAAGATAGCGATGTAGCGTCAATGCGCGACATTCTGCTGCGTCAGCAAGGTAAATATGTTGTCAATAACGACAAAGAAGTTGCGGATACCGACCGCGTTAAAGTTGATTATGTCGGCAGACTTGACGGTGTTGAATTCGACGGCGGTAAGGGTGAAGATGTTTCTATCGTGGTTGCTGGTGGTCAAATGTTGGAAGACTTTGACAACGGTTTGAAAGGAATGAAAGTCGGAGTAGAAAAAACTTTCGATGTGCATTTTCCAGAAGGTTACGCCAATAGCGAATTAGCGGGCAAAACCGCACAATTCACCGCAACGGTTAAGCAAATTGAATTTATCGAATTGCCAGAATTCAACGCTGATTTCATCAAAATTTTCGGTATCGAAAGCGGTGCGGAAGAAGATTTCAATAAAGCTGTGCGGGACAATATGCAAAGAGAGCTAGACAACGCTATCCGCCGTATCCGCCGTTCTCGTTTGTTCGATGAATTACTCAAACATAACGCTGATATTCCAGTTCCGCACGCAGCCCTTGATGAGCAAATGCGGCAAATGGGCGAGGAACAATTGCAGCTTTCCAAGCAAATTACTGATAAAGAGAAATATCACCAATTTTTGCATCAGCTCTATGAAGAACCAGCAAAACGCCATTTGCAACTAACTTATCTTCTCGGCGGATTGTTTAGCGAACGCAAAATCGAACTCGACCAAGAACGGGTAAATCAACGAATTGAAACTATCGCTTCAACTTATGAAGACCCGAATGAAGTCAAAGAGTTCTATCAAAAAGACCGTCGCGCCAGACAAAATGTTGAGTCGGAAATTTTCGAGGAACAGCTCATCGACAATTTGTATCAATCCGCAAAAGTAAGCGTTGAGCAGAAAACATTCCAAGAAGTAATGACGATAAATTCGCAAATCCGCTTCTAATCGTTTTTGCGTGGCATATCAAAAAAAGGGAGGCTTTTACCTTCCTTTTTTCATTTAATAGTTTCTTGATAAAGCGGCGTTTTCCCCCACCTTGCCCGCTTGTTTATTCAATTTATTTTTCAAATTTTTAAGGATTTTTTATGCGCAATATGCTTGTGCCAATGGTTGTTGAGCAGACGGGACGCGGTGAGCGTTCTTACGATATTTACTCTCGTCTGCTCAAAGAACGGGTGGTTTTTTTAGTCGGTGAAGTTAATGATGAGAGTGCGAACTTGGTTGTCGCACAAATGCTATTTCTCGAAGCAGAAAATCCCGAACAAGATATTCATTTCTATATCAACTCGCCTGGCGGTTCGGTTACGGCTGGAATGTCGATTTATGACACGATGCAATTCATCAAACCTGATGTCAGCACAATGGTGCTCGGACAGGCAGCATCAATGGGAGCATTTTTATTAAATGCTGGGGCAGCGGGCAAACGCTACGCTCTACCGAATTCGAGAGTAATGATTCACCAACCGCTCGGCGGTTTTCGCGGTCAGGCAACCGATATTGACATTCACGCGCGTGAAATTTTGTTTATCAAAGAACGCTTAAATCAGCTGCTTGCCAAGCACAGCGGTCAGGATGTAGAAACCGTCGCTCGCGATACCGAACGGGATAACTTTATGTCCGCCGAGCGCGCCAAAGAATACGGTTTGATTGACCACATTGTTACTAGCCGTCAAGCGGTAGAAGATACGAAATAAAGCGGTTTTGGGAGAATTTTTTAATGCCATTTGAAACAACAAAATGTTCTTTTTGCGGCAAGCCAGAAGTAGATGTGCAACGCTTAATCGCAGGTCCTGACGGATTACATATCTGCAACAATTGCATCAATACCTGCTACGGGCTTTTGGACAGCAAAGACCGCGAAACTCCGAACACTGCAAATCAGAAAGAAGACGAAAACTGGGAAGTGCCGACACCGCGTGAAATTAAAGCATTTCTCGACGACTACATCATTGGGCAAGATGCGGCAAAAAAAGCACTCTCGGTTGCGGTTTATAACCACTACAAACGCTTGCGCATCAATGATGAAATGTCCGATGAAGAAGCAGAAAATGAGGCGGAAGATGTAGAAATCGCCAAAAGCAACATTTTGATGATTGGCTCAACGGGTTCAGGCAAAACGCTACTTGCGCAAACTCTGGCAAAATTTTTGAATGTGCCCTTTGCGATAGCCGATGCCACCGCGCTTACCGAGGCGGGATATGTCGGGGAAGATGTGGAAACGATTATTCAAAAGCTGCTTTCTGCTTGTAACAACGATGTAGAAAAAGCCGAACGAGGAATTGTTTATATCGACGAAATCGACAAAATCTCCCGCAAGGGCGACAATGTTTCCATCACTCGCGATGTTTCAGGCGAAGGCGTGCAGCAAGCATTGCTCAAATTAGTTGAAGGAACGGTTGCCGCTGTGCCACCGCAAGGCGGTAGAAAACATCCGCATCAAGCGACGATAAAAGTCAATACGGCAAACATTTTGTTCATCTGCGGCGGTGCTTTTGACGGTTTGGAAAAAATTATTGCTAAACGCACCGACCAAGGCGGTATCGGATTTAACGCCACCGTCCGTAATCCTGATGCAATGAGCGTTGAAGAAAATCATCTCCTGCAATCGGTTGAACCAGAAGATTTGGTGAAATTCGGTTTAATTCCTGAATTTGTCGGCAGATTGCCGATTGTTACCGTTCTGGATACTCTCGATGAAAACGCGTTAATCCGCATTTTGACCGAACCGAAAAACGCCATCATCAAGCAATTCAAACGGATTTTTAACTTCGAAGAAACTGAATTGACATTCACCCCAGATTCGCTGTCTGCAATCGCTAAAAAAGCCATTGCCCGCAAAACTGGCGCGCGCGGTCTGCGTTCAATTGTGGAGCAGCTTTTGCTCGACACGATGTTTGATTTACCAGACGCAACAGAAGTAAAAAAAATCACCATCACCGCTGCCGATGTGGAAGCAGGGAAAATTCCGCCAATTCTCACGGAAGATAAACAAGAAGAACCGAAACTTCTAGAAAATAAATAAGCAACAAAACCGCCTGCACGGCTCAAAACCAAGCAGTCGGTTTGACTTATCCCGTCCACATTCCAGAACCAATACGAGATAGAAAAAAATGAGCGAAATTCCTGAAAATCTTTATCCCATCGTGGCTTTGCGCGATATTGCTGCTTATCCATTCGTGATTGTGCCGCTTTATATCAACCGTCCGCGTTCGCTTACTGCGCTCAATGTAGCTCTGGCAACCAATCAGCGAATTCTCCTCGTGCCGCAAAAAAATCCCGACAACCGCAATCCGCAAGTGGAAGATTTCAATTCCTTTGCGACGGTCGGAAAAATCGTGCAGCTATCCAAGTTAAACGACGGTAGAACCAAGGTTTTGGTGGAAGGAATTTGCCGTTGCCGTATCGGGGAAATTGTGGATAACGGTGATTATTGGTCAGCGGCTTACACAAAAATCGAAGATAAATCGCCAGATGGAACCGATGCAGAAAAACAGGAAATATCCATCATCTGCGAACAAGTTATCGAAGAATTTAAGCAATATCTCGCTGCCAGCAACCGTGAAAACCAAGAGCTCATCGAAACTTTGCGCAAAATCTCTGCTATCAACATCGGACGCGTTGCCGATACCATCGCAGCGCATATGAATATTGAATACACCGACCGCGTCAAAATCCTAGAAACTCTCGACCATCTGGAAAGAATTGAACTCGTCTGCAATCTGCTCGACCACGAACAAAACAAACTCGAACTCGACAACAAAATCAAAAAACGCGTCAAAGAGCAAATGGACAAAAATCAGCGCGAGTATTACCTGCGCGAAAAAATCAAAGCCGTAAATAAAGAATTACACGAACTCGAAGGTGTGGAAAACGAATTCGACAAATATGCCGAAAAAATCCGCGAAGCAAAAATGCCCAAAGAAGCGGAAGAAAAAGCTAAATATGAACTTGGTCGCCTAGAGCAAATGTCGCCCTCTTCTTCCGATGCCAATGTTTGCCGCAATTATTTGGATTGGCTGATTTCCTATCCCTGGAGCAAGGAAGATACCCAGCAATGCGATTTGCGTGAAGCAGAAAAAATCTTCGATGCCGAGCATTTCGGTTTGGAAGAAGTAAAAGACCGCATTTTGGATTACCTCGCAGTTTATCGCCGTCAAACGGAAATAATCAACCGTAAAAAAGCCCAAGCGGATTGGAATAAAACAGAAGAAGCCGAACAAATTCAAGAACAACAAGCAGAAAACCAAACGGATACAAATGCTTATCAGCAGCAAACCAAGCTAGACATCATCAAAACCGATCAAAGTATTGCCGCACAAGAAGCAATTAGCAACGAAAAATTAGCCTATGAAGAGGAAAAATCCGCTCTCGAAGCAGCAGAAAACTCAACTGACAAAAAAGAAGAAGCGAAAGAAGAAATAAATCAGTTCAAATCACCGATTATTTGCTTGATGGGTCCGCCTGGTGTCGGTAAAACCTCGCTCGGTAAATCAATTGCCAAAGCAATGGGAAGAAAATTCGTGCGCATTGCCTTGGGCGGAGTTGATGATGAATCGGAAATTCGCGGACACCGTCGGACTTATGTCGCAGCTATGCCAGGCAAAATCGTGCAAAAACTCTGCAAAGTCGGCACGAAAAACCCCGTAATTTTGCTCGACGAAATCGACAAAATCGACCGCACACATCGCGGCGACCCAGCTGCCGCCTTACTGGAAGTCCTCGACCCCGCGCAAAATAACGCCTTCAACGACCATTACTTGGATTTAGATGTTGATTTATCGCAAGTGTTTTTCATCGCAACGGCAAATACTTTCAATATTCCGACTGAACTCGTCGATCGAATGGAAGTAATCCGTATTTCTGGCTATACGCCAAGCGAAAAGCGCGAAATCGCCAAACGCTATCTCTTACCGCGACAACTCGAAGAAAATGCGCTAAAAGCCGAAGAAATCAGCTTTTCCAACGATTTAATCGACGAAATAATCGAAAAATACACCCGCGAATCGGGAGTTAGAAATTTAGAAAGAGAAATCGGAAAAATTGCCCGTAAAGCCGTGCGCAAACTGGAAACCTCTGATGACAAAGCCATTTTTGTCGATAAGGAAAACTTAAAAGATTTTCTCGGCACGGAAAAATTTGTCCGCTCCGATGATGATTTGCAACCAAAAATCGGTTCGGTTACGGGACTTGCTTGGACTAGCGTCGGCGGTGAATTGCTGCAAATCGAAACTGCCGTTTTTTCAGGTAAAGGCAACTTAAATCACACGGGGCAACTCGGCGATGTGATGAAAGAATCAATTCAAGCTGCGCTTTCCGTTGTCCGTCAAACTCTCGATAAAGCAGACCCAGACTTCGATTTCAGCAAATATGACATTCATATTCACCTACCAGAAGGAGCAACTCCCAAAGACGGACCGAGCGCGGGAATTGCGATGGCAACCGCTTTGCTATCAACGCTTACGCAAAAAACCGTGCGCGGTGATATTGCGATGACTGGAGAAATTACGCTTAACGGTCGGGTGCTCGCCATCGGCGGATTGAAAGAAAAACTTCTCGCTGCCCAGCGCGGAAAAATCAAAACCGTGTTAATTCCCAAGGAAAACCTCAAAGACCTACGCGATATTCCCGAAGAAGTCAAGAGCGAACTCGAAATTATTGCGGTGGAGCATATTTCCGAAGTATTCAATCGTGCCTTCAATGAGCCGATTGAACCGATAAAAGCTATTCCCGTTTCGACTACAACCGCAATTAGCGGAAAAATGGAGTGCTAACTTCCAAAATCAGATGAAAAAAAGATGCCGTAAAAAAACGGCATCTTTTTTGCAAAATTTTTTATTTTTTAACTTGCAACTCTCTTCAATAATCAGTTTTTTGATGCCAAGTCATAAAAAAATAAACGCAAAGAGAGTAGAAAAAAGACTATTTATTTCTGATAAAAAATACGGCAAATCTCAACTCGCACAAGCATTTAGGCAAAATTAGATAACTTGACTTGCCAAATATCGGTAAATATTGCAGTGATATTTAGCGAAATAAATTAGAAATAAAGATTAAAAATAATTTGACTTTATCTTGATTAGTGATAAAAATAACGCCGTTATTAGTTGTAGTAACAAGCTTTTATCGGTGAAATTAGAAATTATTTTTTAGTTTCATCTATAAATATAAGTTTATTTTTTAACTCAACACTTAAACAAAGGCTGAAAGCATATGAATAAAACTGAATTAGTTGCTGTTATCGCAGAAGCTGCTGGCATCACCAAAACCCAAGCAAATGATGCTTTGAACGCATTCTTTGATGCAGTTAATGAAACGCTCAAAGAAGGCGAAAAAGTTACTCTTATCGGCTTCGGAACTTTTGAAACTCGCGAACGCTCTGAAAGAGTTGGTCAAAACCCACAAACTCATGAAAAAATTACTATTCCTGCCACCACAATTCCAGCTTTCAAACCAAGCAAGAACTTGAAAGATGCGGTTAAAGAAGGCTCGGACGCTAGAAAAAAATCAGCTAAAAAAGCAAAGAAAAAATAATTTTTAGCGCGCACAATCAAACAAAAACGCCTCAATTTTGGGGCGTTTTTTATTAGTGCCTGTCTAAAAATTCGTCATTTTGAGCCGCAGGCGAAAAATCTTTATCGGCAGATCCTTCGCTGCATTCAGGATGACGAGGTCAAAAATAAGACTGCCCTAAATTTAGATGCGCCTATTAGCCAAATTCGCAGCAATTTCGCAAACACTATCCCTCAAAAGCATATGCAAGAACAAATTTCGCTTTTTTCTAATCGCAGTCGCCCTCTTGCCGAAGAAATGCGCCCAAAAAAATTTTCCGAATACCTCGGGCAGGAGCATTTAACCGAGAAAAATTCCGCTATTTCTGCAGCAATAGCAAAAAACCGACCATTTTCGATGTTGCTGTGGGGACCAGCGGGGTCTGGCAAAACAACACTTGCGCTTTTGCTGGCAGGGGACTTTGATGCGGATTTTGTATCTCTTTCTGCCGTGTTTTCGGGTGTAAAAGATTTGCGCGAAGAAATCAATAAAGCCAAGGAAAAACGCCGTTTCGGCAGACGGACGCTACTTTTTATCGATGAAATTCATCGTTTTAACAAGGCGCAACAGGATGCTTTTTTGCCATTTGTGGAAGACGGAACGGTAATTTTGATTGGCGCAACTACGGAAAATCCCGCTTTCAACATCAACAATGCCCTACTCTCGCGCCTACGGACTTTCCGCCTAAATCCGCTCGGCACAGAACAGATTAAGGCGGTTATCAAACAAGCTCTTGACAAACTCGGAAAAACTTCTCTCTTATCCGAAGAAATTATTGAAAAAATCGCGATTTATTCCGACGGTGATGCCCGCAAAGCTCTTAATCGCCTCGAAGAACTGCTTATCACCATCAGCGACAAAATCAGTCCTGATGCGGCAATTGACAAAATTCTCTCCGACCAACCGAAAATTTTTGACCACAACGGCGATTATTTTTACGAAGTGCTTTCCGCTTTTCATAAATCTCTGCGCGGTAGCAGTGCTGACGGTGCGATGTATTGGTTTGCGCGGATGGTAAATGCGGGAGCTGACCCCTTGATTATTTGCCGTCGGATGCTTTGTGTAGCAAGCGAAGATATATCGAATGCCGACCCAAATGCGCTTACTGTCGCCCTCAACGCCTATCAAGCTTACGAACGACTCGGTGCTCCCGAAGGATATTTAGCGATTGCACAGGCGATTGTCTATCTCGCGCTTGCTCCGAAAAGTAATAGTTCTTATCTTGCGATGAAAAAAGCCTTTGCCGCCGTCGAGGAAAATCCCTACTCTGCCGTGCCCAAACATCTTTGCAACGCGCCGACCAGAGTTCATAAAAACGAAGGTTACGGTAAAAATTACCGCTATGCCCATGATGAAGAGTTCGCCTACGCCGCAGGACAAACATATTTACCAGAAGAGCTGCAAGATACGGTGTTTTACGAGCCGAACAGTCGCGGATTTGAAAAAAAATTCGCCGATAAATTAGCCAAACTCCGCGCCCTCGACCAGGAATGGCTGGCAAATAAAAAATAATTCAACAAAAAACGGGACTTAACAATCCCGTTTTTATTTTTTAAGTTTCTGACAAAATACGGCACTTTTCAGTTCAAACAAAAACTTACACAAGGGAGTGTATAAAAATTCGTCATTTTGAGCCATAGGCGAAAAATCTCTATCGGCAGATCCTTCGCTGTGCTCAGGATGACGAGGGTAAAAAAACTAAACCTAAATTTAGATGCACCCACAACAATTCAAAGAGACTATTTATGAAATTTTTCCGTTTTATCTTCGTTTTTATCATTCTTGGCGCAATCGCTTATGGCGCATACCTTTACAAAGATGCTGAAAAATCTTTATCAGAACCGCTAAAACCAGGCGTGCTCAACATTCCCAAAGGGACAAATATCAAGGTTATTTCTGAAAATCTTGCCAAAAATAACGGTCTTCGCTATCCGCAAGCACTCGAAATTTACAGCCGTTTTACGGGAAAAGCTGCCAAAATCAAAGCTGGCGACTATCTCATCAGCGCAAAAACCACGCCGATTGATTTGCTTGAAGATTTGGTAGCGGGAAAAGTCATCGTCTTGCAAATCAAAATTGTCCCTGGTAAGAAATTTTCTGATTTGCGCGAAGTTTTGAATAAAGCCGAACACATCAAGCACGAAACTAACGGTAAAACCAACCAGCAAATCGCGGAAATGCTCGGAATTGCTGGCTCTTTGGAAGGACAATTTCTGCCCGAGACTTACAACTATCAATACGGCGACAGCGATATCGCAATCCTAAAAAGAATGAATACCGCACTCAAAACAGAACTAGAACAAGCTTGGGAAGCGCGCTCCGAGACCGCCGCAATTTTGGACAATCCCTATGAGGCACTAATTCTTGCCTCGATTGTGGAAAAAGAAACCGCCGTCGAAGCCGAACGGGAAGCAATCAGCGGAGTTTTTCACCGCCGCCTGCAACAGAAAATGCGCTTGCAAACCGACCCCAGTGTGATTTACGGGCTCGGTGATAAATACACAGGCAAACTGACAAAAACCGACTTACAAACCGATACCCCATATAACACCTACACCCGTAACGGTCTGCCGCCAACGCCAATTGCCTTGCCGTCAAAATCTTCGATTTATGCCGCAACCAATCCCGATGAAAGCGAAAATATTTATTTCGTAGCGGACGGCACAGGCGGTCATAAATTTTCCAAAACTTATGAAGAACACCAAAAAGCGGTCAAAAATTGGCGCAAAATCGAATCTAGTAGCGAAAAATCTGCCGCAACCAATCCTGATAATTCCGCGGAAAATCTTGATGTAATCATTGTGAAACCAGCAGAAAATCAGGAAAAACTCGGTAATTCAGTAGAAAAATCTGAAACGCTGGCAGAAGACAGAAACCAAACGGCAAGCGAAAATTCTGATACAGCGGAAGAAAAGGCTCAATCAGATACGGCAGAAGCTCAAACAGAAACAGAGGAAAAAGCCGCTGCGGAAAAATAAGGGCATATCTAAAATTCGTCATTTTGAGCCGTCGGCGAAAAATCTCTATCGACAGATCCTTCGCTGCGCGTCAGGATGACGAAGGTAAAAATGAACTAACACTAAATTTAGATGTGCCCATAAAAAAATCCCCTTTTCACAAGGGGATTTTTTTGTCTAGAAGAGAATTATTTAATACCGTTATGACGCAATAGCGCATCGGTTTTCGGTTCTCTACCGCGAAAAGCAATAAAACTTTCCTGTGAAGTTCGCGACGAACCGCGGGAGAGAATTTCCTCACAAAATCTTGCGCCAGTTTGCGAATTAAGCACACCTTCTTCTTCAAAAGCAGAAAAACTATCCGCAGACAGCACTTCCGCCCATTTGTAGCTGTAATAGCCCGCGGCATAACCGCCTGCAAAAATATGCGAAAACTGCATCGGAAAGCGGTTATCGGCAAATTCAGGCACAACCGCAACTTCACGGCGAACCTGCCGCAAAATTTCCAGCACATCCGCATTTTGAAATTCCTTGGAATGCACCCGCAGGTCAAAAATCGCAAATTCCAACTGCCGCAGCATTGCCATCGCGGAATGATGATTTTTCGCGGCAATGACTTTGTCTAGCAAATCTTGCGGCAAAGGCTTGCCTGTTTCACGGTGTGCGCTAATCATTTTTAAGCATTCAGGCTCGTAGCAAAAATTTTCCATAAATTGGCTCGGCTGCTCGACTGCATCCCACTCCACACCGTTAATTCCCGCCGCCTGATATTCATCAACCGTGGTCAGCATATGATGAAGACCGTGTCCGAATTCATGAAATAAAGTCGTAACCTCATCGAGCGTGATATACGCCTCGCCATTTTCAGGCGGCGTGAAATTGCACACCAAATAAGCAGTCGGAATTTGCTTATTTTCACCGTCAAAAAAACGCTCAACCGCACTATCCATCCAAGCCCCGCCGCGCTTTTTCTCTCTGGCATAGGGGTCGAGAGCAAATCGGGCGCGAGTTTTGCCATCTTTATCGATAAGCGCAAAAGCGCGCACATCGCTACGCCATAAATTTTCCGCCTTTTCTTGCACAAAACGCACCGAGAATAATTTCTCCACAATTGCGAACATTCCACTAATCACTTTCGAGAGCGGAAAATATGGGCGCAAATCTTCCTGCGACAGCTCGTAGCGTTTCTGGCGCATTTTTTCGCTAGCAAAAGAAATATCCCAAGCTTCCAATTTCTCAATTTGCAATTCCTCACGGGCAAATTGTGCAAGCTCCTCTATTTCTCTTTTGCCTGCTGCATAAGTTTTTTCTCGCAAATCTTCTAGAAATTCACGAACCGCACGGGGATTTTTTGCCATTTTGTTATCAGCGGTAGAAAGCGCGGCATAATCTTCAAAGCCGAGCAATTGAGCGAGTTTTTGCCGTAATTCTCTAATTCTTGTTATATTTTTCGAGTTATTAAACTTGCCGTTATCGGATAATTCAGAAGCCCTAGCGTTATAAGCTCGATAAATAATTTCTCTTAATTTTCTATCTTCGGCATAAGACATAATCGCAACATAAACAGGAGCATCCAAAGTTAAGCGGTAACAGTGCGGTTTTTCTTTTTGCAGAGCTAAATTTTTTAACATCGAGATGGTAGATTTTGGCAAACCCTGCAAACGGACATCATCCTCTTCCAAATACATTTCCCAAGCATTAGTTGCATCTAAAACATTATTCGAAAAACTAGTAGTCAGTTCCGATAATTCACGGTTAATTTCACGGTATTGTGCTTTTTTATCTTCGGCTAAATTGACACCACGGCGTTCAAAATCGGCAATTTCATCATTGATAATTTTCTTTTTTGTATCCGAGAGTGTTATAAATTCGGCAGAATTTTTTAAGTCTAAAATTGCCTGATATAAAGCATAATTTTGGCTCATTTGCGAGGAATATTCGGATAATTCAGGCAGAATTTTTTCATAAGCATCGCGCCAATCTTTTTCACTCAAAACACTATGCAAATGACCGAGCGGAAAAAAAGCAAGAGATAAGTTATTGTCAAGTTCAGCAAGCTTTAACATCAGGTTATTCCAAGAACGGTTATTTTTATTTTCCGTAACTATTTTTGCTATTGCTGCTTGGTTATCTTTTATGATTTGTGAAATGGCAGGATAAGCATCTTCAGCTTGTAGTTTTCGGTAATCAGGATTAGCAGAAAAATGGTAAAAGAGGTTATTTTCTAGCGACATATTTTCTCCGTAACAGTATTGAAAATAATATTAAACAGTAGCTAAACTTTATTTCTGCGATTAGTAATTGCATAAATAACTAAATGAATAACGGTTAAAAATAAGATTTTGATATCTAACCACAGCGAATAATGTTCGATATACCAAATATCTTGCTTAATCCGCAAACCAAGGTCGGTATCGCCGCGATAACCTCTCACCTGCGCCAAGCCAGTAATTCCAGCTTTCACCAAATGTTTTTGCATATACAACGGAATTTTTTCCTTAAAAATTTCCACAAATTCCTCTCTTTCAGGGCGGGGGCCTACCAAACTCATATCCCCACGCAAAACATTAAAAAGCTGCGGCAACTCATCAATACTCCAACGGCGGATAAACCTTGCCCCCGCTATCAAGTCTTTATTTTGAGTATTACCAAACTCTGCACCAGCTTTTTCATTGTTTGTTGGCATAGTTCGGAGTTTATAAATAGAGAACTTTTCACCGTTTAATGAAACCCTTTTTTGCTTATAAATAATAGGTTTTCCGCTGACAAAATAAATCCAAATCATACTTAAAACAAGCACAGGAGATGAAATTAAAATGAATAAGAGTGATAAAAAAATATCAGCAGAGCGTTTAATTATTTTTTCCGTCAAGGAAAGCGGTTCAATTGATAAACCAAAATACGGTAATTCAAACATTTCCCCATAATTACGGTTAATTAAAACTAATCCCTGATAATCAGGAAAATATTTGATATTTGTCGGAGCATAAGATAAATGATGGATTATATTTTTAACCTTAACAATCTTCTCAATTGAAGTGGTAATCCAAATTTCAGCTTTTTTATTTTCCAAAACTAAATTTTTCAATTCTGCATAATCAAGTGTTTTCACATCTTCACATTGAGCAAATATTTCCACTTTTTCAAAGCTACGAATAGCCGTAACCTTAAATTCCGACAATTCATCACGGATAATTTTGCGGTAAATCTCACGGATATTTTTATTCTCTCCGATGATTATGACAGGTATTTGATATTTCTTTGATAATGATATTTTATAACTAACATATTGCGCTAATAATTGAATAAGAGTGCAAAAAATCATCATCAACAGGAAAGAACAAAATAGCCAAACCCGTGAAAAAATATTACTAATATGCAAAATAAATAAAGCTGTCAAGACAATTACAAATATAATTGAATATTTCAAGC
>JAFUTP010000010.1 GCA_017484165.1 Cardiobacteriaceae bacterium
AAGCATCAAAGATCCCAGTTGTAGAACAATTAAACTCACGCGCAATTTCATATAAATATTTATCAGGATTTTTATCAACATACTCTTTTAGCTTTTCTGGATTTATCTTTTCCACTCTTTTACCGCAACTCTTATGTATTAAACTTTCACCTCTTTCGGCAGTTTCTTTCCATCTAAAGACAGTTCGGTAGTTTAAATTCAATAATTTACTAGTTTGAAGCACATTACCGTTCAATTTTGCTAAAATTTCTAGCGTTTTTTCCTTAAATTTAATGTCATAAGCCATAAATAATACACTCCAAATTAACTAAAAAATCTATTATAACATATTAAATTACTTTGATGTGGAATTACTATATTTTGAAGTGGAACTACTATAATTATAATCACAATTTAGTTACAAAGAAAAAGCCCCGAAAGAATTCTCGAGGCTAAATGGTATACAAAGTCTTTGACAGAGTATATTATGGTGTGTTTGAACCTTTGATTGTGCAGTTAGCAGGAACAAATTTATTTTTGAATTTACTATTTCCTTTCTCAATAATACAAGTCCACATACCATCTGCATCTCTGCTGTAAGTCAAAGTTGCTGAATGGATGTTATTGTGAGCTTTATTACCAAATGTTGCAATAATATTACCAGAAGCTTCAGCTTCATTATTAGCTTTTGCACCACCACCAATATCTTTTGGTGCCTGTGCAAAATTACCATCAACTTTAACTTGCTGTAAAACATTAGAGCGTGGGTTGTTTTCAACATCGCTAGGTGCTGCTTGTCCTTCGGCACCTAAACCTAGTGACTCATAACCATCCCAAGCTGAATTTAGTCCTTCCGCTTCTGACACTGGAGAAATTGATTTTCTTTCAAACAAAGCAACATCAGCCATATCTTTCGCAGCAGAAATTTCACCATTCGCACGGTTTACTTGTGATTTACAGATGTAATCTTGGTAAAGCGGAAGAGCAGTAGCAGCCAAGATAGCGATAATCACGATAACAATCATCAATTCAATAAGAGTGAAACCTTTTTGTAAGCTTTTCATAAATAATTTCCTTCTGTTTGTGCAGGATTTCCTGCGGTTGAAAAAAGCCTAGATGGCGGATAAAGTTAAGCAGATGCCGTGCCAAGTTTATTTTTTTCCTTAAAAATCAATATTAAATTCAAAAATTAACACTACACGCTTCCCTATATTCCAATCAAAAAACCGTAAAAAATCATTTGCTATGCAGAAATTGCGTTGCTTTTTCAATTCCTGTCGCGGTATTTTGTTCGGAAAAGATAATTTTCATTGCGGCTAATGCTTCATTTATTGCCACATCAATTTTTTCCATCTCATCTTTACTCGCCGTTTTTAGAACATAATTAATCACTTGATTTTTATCTTGCGGTCTGCCGATACCGAAACGCAGACGGTAAAAATCACGGCTATCGAGAGCGGAAATAATATCGCGAAGTCCGTTATGCCCACCGTGTCCGCCGCCAAATTTTGTCTTGACAATTCCTGCGGCAAAATCAAGCTCATCGTGTGCGACAAAAATTTCCTCCGCCTTAATGCGGTAAAAATTTACTACTGCCGCAACTGCCCTGCCGCTTGCATTCATAAAAGTGTGCGGTTTGATTAAACGAACGACATTTCCCGCAATACTTACTTCTGCGTATTCGGAGAAAAATTTCTTTTCCGCCCGCCAATTGCCGCCGTATTCATTTGCCAGTTTCTCTAAAAACCAAAAACCCGCGTTGTGGCGGGTTTTGGCATATTCTGAACCAGGATTTCCTAATCCTACGATTAGTTTCAGCATTGTTATTCGCTAGCTTCAGTGGTTTCTTCTGCACCGCTGCCAGAATGCACGATATGCACCACAGCGGTTTGTTCCAATTGCGAAGTATCACCAGCAAAGCGAACTCCTTTCGGCAATTTAATATCGGACAAATGCAGAGTTTGACCGAGTTCCAAAGCTGCCAAATCAACATCAATAGCTTCTGGCAAATCCTTCGGTGCGCAGATAATGTTTGCATTGGTAAGCAATTTACTAACGATACCGCCTTGCATTTTCACGCCGTGTGCGGTTTCTTCATTTACGAAATTAAACGGCACGGTAGTTGTAATTTCCTGCCCTTTCACAATGCGTTGAAAATCGAAATGCATAAACAACGGTTTATAAACATGATGTTGCACATCACGGACGATAACCTCAACATCGCCCTTACCTTCGATTTTCAAATTGATAATTTGCGAGAAAAAGCTGTCGTGTTTAGCGTTTTTCGCTAGTTCATCTTGCTTAATTGCAATCGCAAGCGGTTCTTCTTTACCGCCATAAACAATTGCAGGAACTAAACCATCGCGACGCAGGCGGCGGCTCGCACCTTTTCCCTGCTCTTCACGCACGGTAGCGTTAATTTCATAACTATGTTTTTGAGACATATTTTTTAACTCCAATAGAAACATATAGTCGTTTGTTAATCCAAAACGAATACATTCGCATAAAAACGACTATAAAAAAGGACAGCTGCGACCGCTGCCCTATCTACACAAAACCGCTAATTTCATTCCGAAAATAGCGAAGAAATCGACTCCTCAACATGCACACGGCGAATACTTTCCGCAACCAAACCTGCAATTGAAAGCACGCGGATTTTGCGGCAATTTTTCGCATCTTCACGCAAAGGAATTGAATCGGTTACCACCAATTCATCCAAACCAGAATGAGTGATATTTTCTACCGCCTTACCCGACAATACTGCGTGTGTGCAATAAGCTACAACGCTATGCGCTCCCCGTTCTTTAAGAGCGGTTGCAGCGTTAGAAAGCGTGCCAGCGGTATCAACGATATCGTCGATGATGATGCAATCGCAGTTAGCAATATCGTCGCCGATGATGTTCATAATTTCAGACTCATTCGGACGAGGACGGCGTTTATCAATAATCGCTAATTTTGTTCCAACTCTCTTCGCCACCGCTCTCGCACGCACAACACCGCCTGTATCAGGAGAAACAACAACGGGAGATTTGATATCGCGAGAAAGAATATCGTTGAGAATTATCGGTGTAGCGTAAATGTTATCGACAGGCACATCGAAAAAACCCTGAATTTGATCGGCGTGTAAATCAAGCGTCATCACACGGTCAATACCGACAGTCGCAATCATATTGGCAACAACTTTCGCTGAAACAGGAACCCGCGACGAACGAGGACGGCGATCTTGCCGTGAATAACCGTAATACGGAACAACTGCGGTAATGCGATTTGCCGAAGCACGGCGCAAAGCATCAGCCATAATCAGAAGCTCCATCACACTGTCGTTGGTTGGATAGCAGGTCGGTTGAATGATGAAAGTATCTTTACCGCGCACATTTTCCCGAATTTCTACTTGAATTTCACCGTCGGAAAACTTGCTGACTGCGGCATTACCAAGAGGAAGACCAAGATGTTGAACAATTTGGCGTGCCAATTGCGGATTAGCGTTACCCGTGAAAACGGTCATACTGCCTCTGGACACGGAAACCACCTTTGAAGATTTTTTTGAGAAGTAAAAGAATGGCTGGGGTAGCAGGATTCGAACCTACGAATGCCGGGATCAAAACCCGGTGCCTTACCACTTGGCGATACCCCAGTTGAGTTACAAGCTTACGCTCGTTTTTTTGAGAGGCGAGCATTCTATACAGCGCGCATCTTTTTGCAAATTTTTTCTGCATTTTTGCGACATTTTTTTGTTGGCTATATTTTTATTTCTTAAAAAATCAATAACTTGACAAAAAATGTCTATTTATTTTTTCCTGTTTTTCCCTTCATTTTTTGTCGAAATACATCAAATTTCCTGCACTTTTTCGACAAAAATTTTCACTTTGCAGTGTCCTTGTTGCAAATTTATCCGCTGATAAAAACCGTTTTCCTGCCAATTTTTCGCTTCAACGCTCCAATTTTCGGCATTGAATTTCGCTTGACCGCCGCGGTTTTCAAACAACCAATTAGCGGTATTTTTCACGGGAATACTGAGTCCGACTTCATCTGCGAGTTCTTCTACCGTCAGTTCGCGCCTTTGTTTTTTGTCCTGCACGGTGATTTTTCCATTTGCTTGATATTCGAGCTGCATTACTTCCGCGCCCATCGGGTCGAAAAATTTGAGGCGGTCTATTTGATTTTGATGTTGCCAATTCATTGCGGCGGAGAACGGTTCGTTGTGGCAACGGTATTTATCGCATTTTGGGCAATCAAGCGCGATTTTTCCCTGGGCGTTGAAATTATTTTTATCGCTAACCGTGAGATTTTTTGCGTTTTCAATTTTTGGCGCGCAAGCGGTGAGAATTACGGCACAGAGCGCGATTAAGAGAATTTTTTTCATTTTTGTACGCCTTCGTTATAAATCTAATTTTTTGCCGATTGCGAGAGATTTCGGCATTGCTTTTTGAGCTTGTTTGATGGAATTAAAAACTTCTTTTGCCCGTTCTTTTTTACCGTTTGCCGCGAGAATTTCGAGGTAATGAGCGCAAATTTCGTCGCTACGATAAACCGCATAAGCGCGCTGTGCCCAGATTAAAGCCTGTTCTTTTTTATCTTCTTTGAGCAAAAGTAAGGCGTAAGAATCTTGAATTGCGGGGGATTCGGGATATTTTTTTACCGCCTGTCCGATGAGTTTTTTTGCTTCTTCATAACGGTTTTTTTGTTGCAAAAGCAGGTAGCCGTAAGCGTTGAGCGCATCGATATTTGCCTCATCTTGCGCAAGTATTTGCTGATAAATTTTCTCCGCTTCCGTGATTTTTCCAATTTTGCTCAAATGTTCAGCTTCTGCGTAGAGAATTTCCGTATTGTCGGGAAAATTTATTTTTGCTTCTTGAATAATTTTGTCGGCGGCAGCGGGCTTAATTCGCTCCAATTGCGCGATTTCGATGAGATAAATCTCCAATGCGTAATCAGGAAAATCACGGCGGATTTTTTGAAATATCTCTTGGGCTTTTTTTATTCCCAAAACTTCGAGGCTCAAACTAGCGATTTGCTGCTGTGCGGGTAGAAAGTTACGGGATTCTTGGCTGATTTTTTCGAGAGTTTTAATCGCTTCTTTTTTATT
Source organism: Cardiobacteriaceae bacterium (assembly GCA_017484165.1). GTDB lineage: Bacteria > Pseudomonadota > Gammaproteobacteria > Cardiobacteriales > Cardiobacteriaceae > RGIG9182. Next base: position 5,066 of record JAFUTP010000010.1, read on the forward strand.
TTTACCGTTGGAATAGCCCTGCGCGATAAGAAATAAATATGTATCAGAGCTGATTTCGCCGCGGTCGCGCATTTGGCGGTAAATTTCTTCGGCTTTTGCGACATTGCCTGCGCTGGAATAAATTTTTGCCGCATCGCGCTTGATATTTGCATCATTCGGACGAGTTTTTTGCCAGAGTTCTAAAAATTTTTCCGCCTCCGTCCAAAGATTATTTTTCAGCAAAATTTCGCTTTCTATCGCCCAAAGCGAGCTTTCATCGGGATGTTCTTTACGCAGCTTTGCCAAAATTTCCCTTGCGCGGTTAATTTCTCCAATTCCCGCAAGAGCTTGCACCAAGAGAATTTCTACTTGCCGCCAATTTTTTTCCAACATAAGAGCATCTTCAAAAGCCTCGACGGCAACTTCGATTTGCCCGATTTCCCGTGCGGTTATTCCGAGGTAGTAATAAAGAAAGGGATTATCGGGAAAGTTATTGCAAAGCTGTTTGAGCAAAACAATTCGGCGGTTTTCATCGGGCAGAAACGGGATTAAATTGGCTATTTGCGCAACCACTTGCACGGAAGAATCGCGATGAAGCAACTCTTGCATTTCCGCAAAAGCACCGTGTTCGTCTTTATTGGCAAGTAGCGCGTGGATTAAATTTTCACGGGCGGTAGCGTCATCTGGATAGCTTTTTACCCATTGTTTGGCGATTTCTACCGCACGGGGAAAGTGCTCGACGGACATTTCCAAATCGAAGTTGTAGGCAAATGCTCCGTATTGCTTGGAATCTTCCGCTATACCGTCGATGGCAATGATGGCGTTGGAATAATTTTCCTGGGCATCGGCAAATTTCGCGACCAATGAGTTGTAAATCCAACGCGAGGAGTTTTGCCATTCGGGCGCGGCGGTATCTTTGAGTTTTTTACTGAAATTGCCTTCGCTTACCGCATTTTGGCTATAAACGCTAAAAAAACTGCAAATTGCGCTTGTAAGCAAAGTTTTCGAAATTGAGTAATTCGGCATTGTTTAATCGTTCGATTGAAATATTCGTGAAATATTTTTACGGAAAAAAACTGACAATTTTTGTCGCGGAAAAATTATGAACTATGGAGAAAAAAATAAAAGCGCAGAATTTCCGCGCTTTTTGTATTTGTTTTGAATACGGAAATATTTATTTATCAGTTGTTTGTAAAAATGAGTTATCAATTTTTCCCGCATAAACCGTGCTTGCCCGACCGTTCATTGTGATTTTGGCAAATTCTGTTCCGTTCCATTCGACCATAACATTTCCGCCCGCTAGCTCGACGGTTACACATCTATCTAAAAGTCCGCGTGCGATACCAACCGCCGTAGCCGCACAAGCTCCCGTGCCGCAAGCTTTTGTTTCACCGCAACCGCGTTCGAAAACCCGTAATTTGATACGGTCGCGACCGCAAAGCTGCATAAATCCGACATTAACTTTTTCAGGAAATAGCGGATGATTTTGTAAAAATCCGCCAATTTCATTGACATATGCGGTATTAACATCTTCCACCACACAAACCGCATGCGGATTGCCAATCGACAAAATTCCGAAAGAAAAAACTCCGAAAGCACCGCAGTCGATGCGTTCTTCCAATGCCGAATTTTGCTTATGCGTAAATGGTGAAAAATCCACCTGCCCCATATCGACACGGAAAATATCTTCACCGTTAGCATCTTTTCCAACATAATCAATTTCGATATAGCCTTTTTTAATTGCTACCCGCACGGGGCGTTGGAAATTAAAAATACCTTTATCCCGTAAATATTTTGCAAAACATCTTGCACCGTTACCACAATGTTCGACTTCACTGCCATCGGCATTAAAAATACGGTAGAGGAAATCGAAATTGTCATTCGGGGGATTTTCAATCACCAACATTTGGTCAAAACCGATACCGCGATTGCGGTCGGACAAGCGTTTAATTTGATCGGAAGTAAATTCAAAACTACGGTTGCGGCAGTCAAAAACGGCAAAATCATTACCTAATCCGTGCATTTTTTGAAAATCAAGCTGCATTTTGGAAAACTCCTTGAAATTTTTAATTTGACACTAGGGCATATCTAAAATTCGTCATTTTGAGCCGTAGGCGAAAAATCTCTATCGACAGATCCTTCGCTGCGCGTCAGGATGACGAAGGTAAAAAATAGAACTAACACTAAAATTTAGATGCGCCCACTAAACTTTTGCTGAAATTTTCGCTGACTGTTTGTTTTATAAACAGCGAATTTGTCTATAAATTTATGTTCTGCTGGATTTTATAGAAAGCTTCTCAACTGATTTTTTGCAAAAAATTCTAATAAAATCAACGAACTGACAAAATTTGTAGCGGAAATTTTTAAGTTTTTGCTAATTTTTTACCAAAGCTGACAAAAATTGTCGCAAGATTTTTATATTTAGATGAAAATCCAGTAATTTATATTATCGAAAGCTTAATTTTTTAGAGAAAAGATAAGCGAGATATATATTTGACATTGAAAAATATATGAAAAGTTTATTTTTTTACCTCGTCATCTTGAGCGCAGCGAAGGTTCTGCCGATAGATATTTTTCGCCTATGGCTCAAAATGACGAATTTCGTAGATACTCCTCGTATTTCGCAAGAAAAAATAGTAAAAAACGACAATTTTTGTCGCTTATCAAAAAAGATAGCGGTGAAAAATTAGCAAATACGCTAAAAAATTCCCAAAACTGACAAAAATTGTCGGAGACGGATTAAAAAAACACGAAGAACAAAATCCTTGTTTTTCAAGAAAATGACAATTTTTGTCAAAAAAATTCTCACCATCAATACATAACCAAGACAATGTAAGACAATGAACAGAAAAATCGAACTTCTCTCCCCCGCTGGTTCTCCGAAGACGATGCGCTATGCCTTCGCATACGGTGCTGATGCGGTTTATGCGGGCTCTTCCCGCTATTCTTTGCGAATGCGCGGCAATCAATTCAACGAGGAAAATCTCAAAGAATCAATCGATGAGGCGCATTCGCTCGGGAAAAAATTTTATTTGACGGTGAATACCCAGCCGCATAACTACAAATTGCAAACCGCAATCCGTGATTTAGAACTTTCCGCCGCCGCAAAACCCGACGCATTCATTATGAGCGACCCAGGTTTGATAATGCTAGTGCGCGAGGCTTTTCCTGACATTGTCATACATTTGTCCGTGCAAGCAAATACGGTAAATTGGGCGACCGTGCAATTTTGGAAGTCGGTTGGCATTAGTCGCTGCATTTTGTCGCGGGAATTAACTCTCAAAGAAATCGCGGAAATTCGCGAAAAATGCCCTGATACGGAAATCGAAGTGTTTATTCATGGCGCACTTTGTATTGCATATTCTGGCAGATGTCTTCTTTCTGGTTACTTTAATAACCGCGACCCTAACCAAGGAACTTGCACTAATGCCTGCCGTTGGAAATATAAAACTCATAATGCAATTTCTGACGGAGAGGGGGGATTTATTCCAACTGATGCTAATATTTTTTCTGCCGAAGAGTTTATGAAAATTTCTAATAACAGTCAAGAAAATTTTACAGAAGATAGGCATTATTTAGCCGATAGAACTTATTTTTTAGAAGAAGAAAATCGCCCCAATGAGTATATGGAAATATCCGAAGATGATAACGGAACTTACATAATGAATAGCCGTGATTTAAGGGCAATAGAGCATATTTCGGAATTAGTCAAAATCGGAGTTGATTGCTTAAAAATTGAAGGGCGAACAAAATCACATTATTACGCCGCAAGAACCGCACAAATTTACCGTCAAGCAATTGATGATGCACTCGCTGGCAAAAGCTTTAATCCAAACTTATATTATGAATTAGACGGACTAGCTAATCGTGGTTATACCGATGGATTTTTCGTTAAAAAACATAGTTCTCAACCGCAAAATTATGAATTCGGTTCATCAGTTTTAGCAACAAGGCAATTTGTGGGCGAAGTTATCGGTTTTAATCCTAATAAAAACCGTGTTTTAATCGAAGTTAAAAATAAATTTGAAGTTAATAATCAAGTGGAAATTTACTTGCCGCAAAAGAGCATTAAAGCCAGAATTTCCGCAATTTATGATATAAAAACAGGGGAATATTTAGAGGCTGCAAAAGGTAGCGGTTGGGTAGTGGAAGTTGATTTTGCGATATTAAATAATGATATTGACGGGCAATTAAAAACTAATAATGAAATAAATAATATTGCTAAATCAAATCACCCCTTTTGTTTGATTAGTAAAATTTTGGATAAGAATTAACTGTAACAGTATTATTTTTATTACAAAGAGATGTTTTTATAAAAAAAATAAGCTGCAATTTGCGACAATTTTTGTCAGATATCCAAAACTGACAAAAATTGTCGTTTTTTATTACCAGCAAGCAATTATAAAAAATAATTCATAATCACTCGAATAGTTTTTTTTTTTTTTTTTGCAATTTACATAATATAGATTAAAAAATATATTAAACTGACATTTTTTTGGCTTTTGTTGTGCTGTTTCCCCCTTGGCATTTTCTGTCAATTGAATTTTTAAATCATTAGGAGAAACACAATATGAAAAAGAAAATTCACCAAGCTATCAAACAGCCAATTTTGCTCTCTAGCGCGATTTATTTAGCAATTAGCAGCATAACTTTTGCCGCATTTGCACAAGATGCTGATCCAACAGCTGATTCTGATAATTCCAACAATAATAAGCAAAGCATCTATAAACCTTCTCCCTTTTCACCAGTCCCTGCTTATATGGAAAGTCAAGTAGTTACCGCTAGTGGTTCTGTTACTTCAGAAACAACAGTTGATACTACCGAAGTAGGGGAGAAAAAGACCGAGACGGTAACAGAAAAACGCATTATTAGAAATGGTTCTGTTAAACCAAGGATTATGCTTTTGTTCGATGATTCAGGTTCAATGATGGAAAGCGTTTTAATACCAGGTATTCAGCCTTTTATTCGTGAAAATCAACGGATAGAAAAACTGAAAACCGCGATGAAAAATCTTCTTACTTCCGATGAATTTAGCGATAAAGCCAAATGGAATATGATTACTTTGTGGAACAATATGCCTGGCTTACATACTGGTGCTCCTGCAGATAAACCAGTAAGTCAAACATTCATCAGCGGCAAGGATTTATACACGCGCTATATTGCAAATCTGTATCCATCAGGTATGACACCTACAACACAAGTATATTTACGAGCAGCAGATGCTGTTTATAACAATATCGAATACTCCTGCCAAAAAAACTACATTATTGTTCTATCTGATGGTGATGCAAATTACGACTCTTTTAGTAGATGGAGTGCTGGTGATCGTGATTACGACAATAACAATACATTTGATAGTTCTGATATCGCTTGGAAGTCGCCTCTTCGCAACTTTTATGAATTGAGAGCATCAGGTGGATTACACGATAACGGTCATTTGCCATCTACATATCTTTATTTTGCTCCTACTTATGTGTCTGGTAATATTCCAGGTGCTTATAACAAACATGATTGGTGGTATTACAGAACAGGTGTTGCGAAAGATAAATGTTTTTCAGACGCGTTACTTGGTCGTTCTAATCCCGAAAGAATGGGTTTATCACAATGTAAGAGTATTGAACAAAGCAATTTAGGTGTGAGACCACCTTCTTTGCCAGCTGATGCCGTATTAAATGGTATAGAGTATTTTTCTGACAAGTTGTTCAATAAAGATTTAGTTCCTGATAGTAAAACCGACAAAGAGGGAAATAACTACACAGGAAAACAGAACATAAATACCATTTCAATTGCTTATGGTTCGAATATGTCAGAAAACGGCATTTCCTACTTAATGCAAGCTGCACGCGTCCCTGATGGTTTTAAGGGGAAATCCTATATAGATGTTCGAAATGCGCAAGATTTAGAAAACTCGTTTAGAGAATTATTCACCGCAATTCTTGATGAAACATCACTAGGAACTGATACCGAAGAAACTATTGAACAATTGCCATACACAACTGATAGTGATGTAAGCGAAACCAAAACAGAATCATCATCTAGCAAGCACAGCACAGATAAGTATGAAACCACCGCCCTCGCCTCTCCTGTATCGGTTGCAACAAGTTCGCTTGATGTATCAAAATATCCGTCAGATGTTGGCAACAATTACGGTTTGATGAGCATTTTGAATGTCAATACCAGTAATTGGAGTTCAGCCTTAAAATTCTATCGGATTTATAGAACAACCGTAAAACAAGGCGATTTCTGCGACAAAATGAATGACGGCGGTTATTTATGTAATGAAGCAAATTATGACAAGGACGAAACACCTGCCAATTTAGCTAGTTTCCCGCATAACCGTCAAGTTTTAAGCAAGAGTGATGCTGGTTACAAAATTTTAGATTTAAAAAATACTCCGTCCTACGAAGAGTTTGGATTTAAGCAAGAACAGGAATTCAAACAAGGTTTCTGGCCCTGGCTGTTGCGAGATGCAAGTCAAAGTGATAAGCAAATTGCCGAAAACATTGAAAAGTTGAATTTAGATGAGCAAGTTGTGTCTCAATATCGCGACCGCTTGGCGGGCGGTGAGCCTGAATACGAACGGCAAATGGGCGATGTTTTAGATGCGGGAGCAATTGCAATTGCCAATGCCGACGGTCGGGAAATTGAAGAAGACAAAACCGATAACGCGAAATATCTGTTAATGGGTGCTAACGACGGTATGCTTTATGCCTTTGAGCGCAATACCGCTGCCGTCTCTCCATATCAATTGAAGTTCAATTATTTGCCATACCGTATGCCGCGTGGGAAAGATGAAACTCTTGGTAAAGCATTAAGTCAAATTGCCGATGTGAGTTACGGTTCTGCAATAGATCATATGTATGGAGTAAATGGTGGTTTTGCACTTTTGACTACCGCATCTGCCTTAAACGATAAAGGTGAGGCGGTTCGTAACCGTGAAACTCTGATTATCGGTAATATGGGACAAGGCGGACGCGGTGCTTATGCTCTGCTTGCTAACGGTAATAATCCGACTAGCCCGAATGAAAACGCCCCTGTTGGTTTTGAAAATTCAATTACAGAAGGCGGTCTTTGGGAAGTTTATAACGGTAAAGACGAAAGCAAAATTGGTTACACCATTTCAAAACCTTCGGCTTATCCGATTGGCAAAAACTGGAAATTCGATGATAAAACCAAGCGTAAAGTTGTAGAACCTTTGGGTGATATTCGAGTAGCAGCTTTTATCGCCAACGGTTTCCCAACTGGTGCAAAAGATGCAGCTGCAAGCGAGCGGCACAATCACGATGCAAAACCTAGCTTATATATATATGACGCGTTGGGTGTGAATTTTTCTTTGAAACAAGCGCAGGCGTTCAAAAGCGACACAGCAGGGAAATTGCTTAAAAAAATCGAAGCACCAGCAGATGAACACGCAAATGGCATCAATACCTTGGCTGCGCCTGTGGTAGTTGATATTGATTTTGACGGTATTGCCGATGTTGCTTATGCAGGTGATTACAACGGTGATTTGTATCGCTTTGACTTACGCGGTAAAACATCAGACTGGAAAGCAGTGAAAATCTTCAACGGTGAAGCAACTCAACCAATTACAGCTGCTCCTGCGGTTTATCGTATTCCACAGAAGTTATTAGAAGCAGAAAAAATTGCAGGCGATAAATTCGTTGTAGTTTTCGGAACAGGTTCGGATATTTATCACGAGGATAGAGAATCCGCGGGCGAGCGTCAGGCAATGTATGGCATTTACGATGATTTAACCGTAGAGAAACCAGAAGCGGCAGAAAGCTCTCAACTTATCGAGCAAACATTAGAAGTTGATGGCAATAGCCGTTATATCCGTAAGCGTGCTGACGGACTTGATGAATATCACAATCTAGTCGGTAAATACAAAGGCTGGAAAGTTCTACTTGACGAAGGCCAAGAAAACGACGATGGAACTGGTGTAACTAGCGAAAGAGTTGTAGTGCAACCTGATGTTTTGTTCGAAGGAGTTTTCTTTACCACTCGGGCTTACAGCATTGAGCAAGCCCCATCAACTGCAATGAGCTTTTTATCTCCGCCAATACCAAATCAAACTTCTCTTGCTGAAAACTCTGATTACATACAAATCGGTGAAGATGAAGTTGGCGACTGGGAGGTTGTATCCAGCACAGGAGATGTGGTGGCAAATGCAACAGCAGCAGGAGAAACTTGCGGCACAGCTGAAAGAATTGAACAAAGAAAAATTGTTCGTGTGTTTGAAAGAAAAAGTCAAAATTCAAATACAACCGAAAGTGTTACAGCAACTGGTATGAAAACTTTTGATAATCAACACACCAAAGGTTACTCTTGGTTTATGGGAATCAATGTTCTAACTGGTGGTAAATTGAATTCCGATTCGATTACTTTTGCCAAAGACCGTTATAGCGATGAAGAACTCAATGCGATGACAGAAGCAGACCGTGAAAAAGCTATTACTAAACAAGGCGAATTCGTCGGTGATAAATATGACGAGATTTTGTCGGCAACTGTCATACAACGAGCTTCTGAATCGAACAAACTCCGTGATGCCTTAAACCAAAACGGTGGTGTGCAAGGTGGTGAACTGACTAATCCTGGGGTTGTTGGTCAATCTGTTTTAACGGGCAAACCGCAAAATAATCAATGCGCAAGAGGAAATAATGTGCAAGATTTCGGAATTTATGCATCTGGTTCAGAAACGGGAATGGTGCAAAAAGGACTTGTGGTCAAACCTTGCGGCGGTTCATTCATTCGCACTTCGCTACGGGAAGTCAAAATGCTGGAACGCTAAAATAAACTAGAAGTTTTATTCCATAAACTTAACCGCCTTCGGGCGGTTTTTTTATTGCTTATGCTATAAAATTGATACATAAAAGACACACAAGTTATATAAATTGTATTTAATTTGCAAGTCATTTAAGGAAATAAACAATGAGCGATGTTACTTATAACTTTCGACTGGAAAAAACCATTAGAGATAGAGCATTTGCAGTTATCCGTAGTCAGGGAATGACACCAAGCCAAGCTTTGCGGATGTTTTTAACACAAACGGCGGAAACTAATCAAATTCCTCTTTCTTTGAACTATGAGAGAAAATTTTCCGCAAGCACTCTTGAAGCTATTAACGAGCTACAAAATAATGACGGCAAAACTTATGAAAATTTAGAAGATTTTTTGCAAGCAAAAGCAAATGAACAACAGGGCGTGTCTAAAAATTCGTCATTTTGAGCCGTCGGCGAAAAATCTTTATCGGTAGATCCTTCGCTGTGCTCAGGATGACGAGGGTAAAAAATAGAACTAACCCTAATTTTAGATATGCCCAACAGTAATTTACCGAGAATGTCATATAAAGCCTGATTTATTATTATTGTATAAATATAACGGTGAGGTTTTAGAATTAGTTCGATTAAATTCTCATTCGGAGATATTTTCGTAACAAAAGACAAACGACATAATTATGAAGACACCAGTATCACAAACAAACACAATCATTACAAAAGAATATCTAAAAACACAGCCTGAAAATCAATATTTTGAACAGAAAGGAAAAGATACTAAACCGAGCAAAATTGCTGATGAGCTAATCGGAATGCTCAATGCTGACGGCGGAATTCTGGTTTTTGGAGTTGAGGATAACGGTGAAATTAGTGATTTGACTTTGTTGGGTAATAAATTAGATGATTATCGAAAAATAGTTTTTGATTACATTATTCCGCCATGCAATATTGATTTAGAAGAAGTTTTTGTTGATGAAAAATTGATATTTATTTTTCATATTGAACAGGATTATGAAAGAATTTTTAGCCGTAAAGATAACGAGAAAGTATTCTTAAGAGTGGCAGATAGCAATCGAGAATTAAACCGCGAACAGATTAGAAAATTGGAATATGACAAAAACATCCGTCATTTTGAAGATGAAATAATTGAAGATTTTGAGCTAGAAGATTTAGATAATGATTTGCTTGAAGAATATAAAAGCACCGTAAATTACGCTGCTAATCCTTTGGATTTATTAGTAAAGCGGTATTTAGCAAATAAAAAAGACGGTAACTATTACTTCAAGAAATCAGCAGTTTTATTATTTGCAAAAGACCCTGAAAAATATATTCCTTCGGCTTCGGTTCGTTATATCCGTTATCAAGGAAATCAGCAAAAAACAGGTTCAGAACATAATGTGATTAAAGACAGAAGATTTGAAAATAACATTCCGAATTTAATTCGCGAACTGAAAGATTTTTTGCGAAATTCATTAAAAAATATCTCTTATTTAGATATTGAAACAGGCAAATTTGTGCAAGTTCCTGAATATCCCGAAGAAGCTTGGTTAGAGGGCTTGGTGAATGCACTTTGCCATCGTTCTTATAACTTGCAAGGAAATGCAATTTATATCAAGCACTTCGATGATTATTTAGAAATTAGCAATAGTGGTCCGCTGCCCGCGCAAGTTACGGTCGAAAATATCAAAACCGAACGCTATGCCCGCAATCCGCGTATTGCCAGAGTGTTAGAAGATATGGGATATGTCAGACAATTAAACGAAGGGGTAGCAAGAATCTATTCCTCAATGGAAAAATTTAAGCTCTGCGAACCAGAATATCGCGAACAAAATTCCACCGTATATTTAACCTTGCGACATAGAAATAAATAATTTTTCTTTAATAAACAGGAGAGCAAAAATGAAAAAACTATTTTTATTATTTCTAGGAGTTTTAATTATGACTGTAAATGCGCAAGATGATAAAAATTCTGCCGATAACAGTGCAGAAAAAAATACGCAAGAGTTAAATCAAGCATTTGCGAAGGGTGAAATAAATCCGTATAGCGAGCATTTTACGGGGACGACATATTTACACAATATGTCTGACGGTAGTGATGCTTTGCATATCTCAATCGGCAATGTAACTTTTGAAAAATGTGCGCGCACCGATTGGCATTATCACACTGGCGGACAAATTCTGCTGGTTACCGCAGGTGAAGGTTTATTTCAAGAAGACGGTAAAACCGCAGAAATAATCAGCACTGGCGATGTGATAAAAATCGCACCAGATGCTAAACATTGGCACGGCGGCGGTGCTGAAACAATGATGGCGCATATTTCCGTAATGCCTGCTAATCCTGAAAATAAAACCGTGTGGCTGGAAAAAGTTAGCGATGAAGAGTATGAAAAAGCGGTCAAAACAGCGGTAAAACATCAGAATAATCCAAAGCTTGAAAATACGGCAAAAGAGGGTGAAAAATAAAGCGTATTCAAATTAGGCGCATCTAAATTTAGAGCAGTTCTAATTTTTACTTCGTCATCTTGAGCGCAGCGAAGGATCTGCCGATAGAAATTTTTCGCCTACGGCTCAAAATGACGATTTTTTAGGTGCGCCAATTTTTATATTAACAGTAGAAAAAATAAATATAAAGAGTGTAAAAAATAAATACAAAGGTGTAAAAAAATACTTATTACCGTAGATTATAAGAGTTACAAAATATTTTCATATTCTTAATTAAAAATCGAGAAATAAAATTCTTTGCACGGAATTATTAAAGGATTACAAAATGAAATTTGAAAGCAAGGCAATTCACGCCGCCTATAACCCCGATGAACATAACCGCGCAATTATGCCGCCGATATACCAAAACAGTATGTTTGCGATGAAAGAAATCGGCGAGCAAATTCCTTTCCGTTATTCGCGTTTGAGTAACCCGACAAGGCAGATTTTGGAAGATACTTTGGCAGAACTTGAAAACGGCAGTGCTGGTTTTGCGTTTAGTAGCGGAGTTGCGGCAATTGATGCGGTCTGGCGCGCATTGTTAGAGCCCAAAGATACGATTGTGGCGGTTGCCGATATTTACGGCGGTTCTTTCGATTTATTAAATGATATTTATGCAAAATGGGGAATAAATGTCCTTTTTGCGGACTTAACCGAGGCGGAAAATCTAGAAAATATCCTTAAAAATCAACGGGTTAGGATGCTTTGGCTAGAAACTCCCAGCAATCCGCTATTGCGTTTAGTTGATATTCAAAAATTATCCGAAATTGCACACAAATACGGGACAATTGTCGGAATTGATAACACATTTGCCACGCCGTATCTACAAAATCCCTTGGATTTAGGCTGCGATATTGTCGTGCATTCCGCGACAAAATACTTATGCGGTCATTCAGATGTGTTAATGGGTATTACAGTTACAAAAAATAAAGAACAGGCAGTAGCAATTAAAAATATGCAAATTCACAGCGGTGCGGTAGCCGCTCCAATAGATTGTGCCTTTGTTTTACGGGGAATAAAAACCCTTGCCATCCGAATGGATAGACATCAGGAAAACGCGCAAATCATCGCCGAACGCTTGGCAAATCACCCCGCAATAGAGCAAGTTTTCTATCCAGGTCTCGAAAATAACCCATTTCATCAATTAGCGAAAAAGCAAATGCGCGGCTTCGGCGGAGTGGTTTCGGTTTATTTGAAAAATGATACGAGAAGTGCTGCAAATGCCGTAATAAAGTCGCTCAAACTAATACAAATGTCGTCAAGTTTGGGCGGAGTGGAAAGTTTAGTAAATCATTCTTCCAGCCAGTCGCACAGCGGTCTTCCGCAGGAAAACAAGGATAAATTAGGTATTCGCGAGGGACTTTTGCGCTTTTCTATCGGCATCGAAAATGTAGAAGATATTTGGGCGGATATAAATCAGGCTTTGGAAGCGGTAAAGCAATAAAATTCGGCGAATTTTTTAATTCAGGTTTTATCTAATTTCTCAATCAATGAGGACAAACAATGTTCAAAAATGTTCAACAACTTCCAGCCGATCCGATTTTGCAACTCACCCAACTTTGCCGCGATGACAAACGCGAAGAAAAAATCGATGTCGGTGTCGGAATTTTTATCAATGCCAACGGTGAAACTCCTGTTTTACGGGCGGTAAAAGAAGCGGAAAAACGCCTACTTGCCACGCAAAAAACAAAAAAATATCAACCGCTTTCGGGCAATCCTGAATATAACGAGGCGATTGCAAAATTGGTTTTGGCAGATAGTTTTGATGCTGAACGGATTCGGGTTAATCAATCCACTGGCGGCACGGGAGCTTTACGAGTTATCGGTGAAGCAATAAATTCAATGCAGCCGCAGGGAAAATTTTGGATTCCTGATCCAACTTGGGGAAATCATTTGGCAATTTTTGCGGCAGCAGGTCTGGAAATTGAACGATACAAATATCTCGATGAAAAAACTTCCGAAGTCGATAAAACTTCCGTATTTGCAGCACTAGAAAAGCTCGGGGGAAATGATTGTGTGCTTTTGCATGGCTGTTGTCATAATCCGTCGGGCGCGGATTTTTCTCGCGATGATTGGATAAAAATCACCGAACTTGCTAATAAAAACGGTTTTACCCCCGTTATCGATTTTGCTTATCTCGGTTTGGGAGAAAGTATCGAAGATGATGCTTGGGGCGTGCGTTATGTAGTGAAAAATGTCAAACAAGCATTAGTTGCGGTTTCATGCTCGAAGAATTTCGGACTTTACCGCGACCGTGCGGGCGCAATTTTGACGCTCGGTGCAAATAGCAAAGAAGCTACCGCTATGCAATCACATATCAACGCCGAAACCCGTAAAGTTGTGTCAATGGCACCTGATCACCCTGCCTCCGTTGTCGCAGAAATTTTGAATGACGAAGCTTTACGGAAAGATTGGGAAAACGAACTTAATGAAATGTGTGCTTTTATCCGCTCTCGCCGTGAAAAATTGCAAGCGGCATTGCAGGCAAAAAGTAGCTTTGATTGGAGCTTTGTAACTCGCCATCACGGAATGTTTTCACTTCTACCGCTCGGGGTCGAAAGAGTGAAAAAATTACGGGAAGATTTCGCAATTTATATGGTCGGCACGGGAAGGATTAACCTCGCAGGTCTTAGAACCGATGAAAAAATCGCCTACTTTGCCGAAAGCGTTGCAAAAGTGATGTAAATCAAATTAAGGAGGCTGGGAATTGTCCGCAGCCTCCTTATTTTTTATTGGGCACATCTAAATTTAGGCTTAGTTCTATTTTTTTACCATCGTCATCCTGACGCGCAGCGAAGGATCTGCCGATAAAGATTTTTCGCCTACGGCTCAAAATGACGAATTCTTAAACACGCCCTATTTACATTTCATAGCATTTGGGGAGACAAAAAATGAAAAAAATCATCTTTATTCTGTATTTCTTATTTTTTCTGACGGCTTGCACAAATATAGAAACAAATGAAACCGTCAGTGCTGAAAAAGACACAGCAGCGGCAGCACTAGCAGAAGCAAAATCAAATCATTTGGGCACGAAATGGGGAGACGAGATTGAATCAAAAGTTACAAGCGTCAATCTGCAACGCACAACTAATTCTCCGATTGATATGAACACTATCCGTTATCGGGCAAATAAACCAGCTGCTAGTAAAAATATCAACAATATTTCTCTTGCTGCGGGAAGAATTAGCTTGACGGTGCAAGGTGATTACGGCAATTTTGCTCTTTACCGCCTCAACGGTAATTACTTCCTCCAAGGCAGAGATAACGAAGCATATTCTCTGCATTACCAAAATAACAGTTCCCAAACCTTCGAAATCGTCGCCAGCGTTGATGGTATCAATGTTCTTAACGGGCAATCGGCATCGAAATACGATTCAGGTTATGTCTTAAAACCATATTCATCTCTCACAATCGCAGGTTTTCGCAAAGATGCTAATTCTGTCGCTTCCTTTATTTTTACTTCCAAGAAAGCCGATACCTATGCCGCACACAATAAAAATGCCAATGTGCAAAATACGGGCGTAATCGGAACAGCAATTTATGAATTGAAGCAAGCGAAAAACGAAAGCAGTCCTCATTTCCCCAAAACAGCGAATCCCTTCCCTAATGACGCTTACGAGGAACAAGGAAAATTTGCTCCTTTACCAGAATAAATAAATAAAAAACTCCCGCTTTTTTTAAGCGGGAGTTTTTTATTTCTTACCGTTATTTTTATTCCTTCACAACCCAACTTTTTAGTGTTCTTAATTCCTCATCAAAGCAGGCACCGATTTTGTAGAGTTTTTTCTCACCCTGTTCGTATTGAATTGCATAACCTTTTTCATCGATTTGGGCGAGTGCTTCTTCTGCGCTGCCACGCAATTTGAATTCAAAAACATAGACTGCGTCATCGGTTTCTAGCACAAAA
>JAFUTP010000077.1 GCA_017484165.1 Cardiobacteriaceae bacterium
ACTATACTTGCTGTTTAAAATGCAAAAAATAGCTAAACAGTATAAAAATACCGTTAAAACATAAAAAACTCCATCAAAATTTGGAGTTTTTTATTGTCTGCAATTAAGTTCAGTAAAAAATTGTTGAAATAATTTGACAGTGAATGGGAAAGTTGAAATTTAGATGCCCGTAAAAAGTTTCAAAGAATATAGTCATTCCAATTCAAAATAGACGAGATAGTAAAAATATATGGCCAATATAGTGAAGCGAAGCTAACGAAGTGTTATTTTGAAGTGAAACGACTATCACTAGTAGCGGCTTTAGAAGATGAACCACAGTAATAAATATTCTTTCTCCACTATTCAATAAAAAAAACCCCGAGACCAAGCTCGGGGCTGATTTATACAGCTACATTTATTTATTAGAGCAGTTAGCAGGTGTATATTTAGTTTTATATTTGTCTGAACCCTTAATTTCACAAGTCCACATACCGTCTGCATCTCTTTTATAAGTAAGAGTAGTACCGTGAATATTGTTATGAGCTTTGTTACCGAATGTTGCAACAATATTACCAGAAGCATCTGTTGCATTGTTTACATATACATTGTTTCCAATATTCGTTGGTGCTTGTGCGAAGTTACCAGTAACTTCAACAACGCTCAAAACATTAGATCGAGGTTTATCTTCGCTTGTTTGAGGTGAATCTTCAGTTTCAGCCCCCAAACCTAATGATTCCCAACCATTCCAAGCGGCGTTAATACCTTCTGCTTCTGAAGTTGGAGAAAATTTTAGACACGGTTAATCCCACAAATTATCTTCATCTAGTTTGGCAATAAAATTAAATTGCTTATCGACGCATATATACGCCATAGTATATTTTCCTACCATAAAAAATAGTAGTAAGTCTTTATGTTCTGTTTCTAATTTTTTCAATTCACGCTTACTTTCTTCTCGTGCATACATTTGAAAGTGTTTTCTAGTATCATTATCAATTTTTTCCATTTCTTCTTGAGAAGCTTTGATTAACGGTTCTAGAACATTTTTCTTATCTTTGATGTGATATATGCCAATGGGGACAGATTTAATTTTGGAATTAGCAAATTCGCTTACATTCATTGAGCTGTATTTTTTATCATCTTTTACATCTTGATATGGAAGTATGATTGCACGGCTATCAGAATAAATTATACTTACATATGGTCTGCCGTTATACACAGCCCAAAAGCCATAAATAAAAGCAGATAGCTGAATAAGTGCAACTACGGATAAATCAGTAATAATTTCTCTTTTTGGTTTTGTGTGATTAAAAACGCAAAATGTAATCAATGGTCCTAGCACTGCATCACAAAAAAACATAAGGCATAAACCTTGGATGCCACCACTCATCTTGAAATAAAAAGACGGATACAGCGATAGACAAAACCACACGGTCATCAATATGAATATTACAAACGATATTGAAAAATGAATGCCAGCAGCGATCGCTTTTGTTTTTAATAGTTTAGGAGTATTCATTCAAATAACCTCACATTAAAATAAAATCTCCCTGGGAAAAAATCCCAGAAAGATTTTATTTTAATCAAAATTTCTCGATAATTAAATACAACCATTTGGTATAAATTTGCTTTTGAAACCACTAGTGCGCGTGATAGTGCACTTCCAAATATCATTTTTTTTTGTCATAGTTAATTTAGCATTTGTAATATTTTTGAGTGCTTTGTTGCCAAAAGTAACAGTAACACTTTCAAAAACAGAACGACCATTCTCTTCAACTATACTTAATTCTGCTTTTGATAACAAATTAGAGTAGGGTTGTTCTTTTAATCCTAAATATTCCTGAACCGTCCCTCTTGCGTCTTTTTTTCCGTCATCAGCTGGAACGAGTGTAGGGATATGATTTGTATAGGCGATGATATCGGTATCACGAGAAAACTTACTAATTTCCCAATACACTCTAGCTACTTGTGATTTGGCAATATAATCTTGATACAAAGGCAATGCAACTGCCGCGAGAATTGCAATAATCACAATAACAACCATCAGTTCGATCAGTGTGAAACCTTTGTTTTTTGCTATGCTGTTCATTTTTAATTCCTCAAAAAAGATTATGAAAAAAAACTTTGTAAAGAATAGCAAGATTTATGCCAAAAAACGCTTGTTCTAATCGTTTGATTTTTAAGCAAAAATGATAATTTTTACCGCAATTTTCTTGTGGTGCGGTAATTGTTAATTATCGACAACAATTTTTTAATTAGGAAATAAAAATTCGGAAAATACTCTTATAATTTCCCAAATAACATTTATTTGCAACTTTCTAATCAGGAAACACGGAAATTTATGAGTGTTAAAAATATTTGTTTGATTGGTTTTAGCCACGACACGGAAGATAAAATAAAGAAACTATTCGTGGATTATCTTGAACCAGATACTGTGCAATTTGTGTATGCCAATGAAAAAAAGAGATTAGACGGAGCCGTGATAAATGCGGCTTTGTTGGATGCACCGCAAATTCAAAAGTATGTGCAAACCGTTCGCTATCCAGTTGTTTGCGTTTGTCAAAATAAAGAGTCAGAGCGAAAATCCCAACGCTACCGTCTGCAAGCAATTACCTCAACCGAACCAGGAAATGCTTTGGTGCGAGTATGGTTATCGAAATTACTCGGCGGCGAAGAGTTATTGAAGAAAGATAAGCAATCATCTCGTGCGGCTGTATTACAAAGACAAAATGTCCCGACGCTTTCTTCTGAAGTGGTGTTGCGCTCTATTAAGCAGAATGCTAACAAAATTTTCCGTGGTAAAAACGGTGATCACATCACTTGGGTTTGTCCTGCGCGAGATGTAGTTTTTATCAACTATGCTCGCGATAGCATTCTCGGTTACGAAAAATGGGAATGGTGCGAAGTTCCAGAAGATGATATTCCGTTTTATGCCCGTAAATTGAAAAAAGATTTATGGCTATTTGAAACCCTTTGGCATTCAAATATTGACGGAAATGTTTACATTAACTCTAATGCTAGTTACCGTCTTTTGCACTGGCCGCAACCGATGAGCCGTCTTGGTCGCACGGAAGCATTAAAGCTTGCGGCTTGTGCGCAGGCGACTTCGGTAAGCGTTCAGGCTTTTCAACAAAAAACTGGTTATTCCACTGAATTGATAAATAGATTTTTACTAGCAACCACGATGGCTGGACAAATTGAAGAAGTTCTCGACGCTGCGCCAGTGAAAATAACCAGACAGCAGCAATTGCGACAGGAACACAGAATAAGCGACGGACAACAAAAGAAAGAAAAACTTTCGCTTTTGCAACGTCTGCGTGCAAAACTCGGTATTTAATAGTTCATTCAACACATTGAATATTTAAAAATGAAAGAATTTAAGATTATTTTCGCTGGCAGTATGGGAGCGGGAAAAACTACGGCAATTCAGGCTCTTTCTGATGAGGCGGTAGTTTCGACTGATGTTGCCAATAGCGATAAAAACGCAAATAGCAAATTATTCACCACCGTTGGTATTGATTACGGTCAAATTTTTCTACCGCCTGATGTCAAAATTGGTCTTTACGGCACACCTGGTCAGGAGAGATTTGAGCTTGTTTGGCGAATTGTTACCGAGGGAGCACTCGGAGTTATCGTTTTAATTGATGCGTCGGCGGCGAAAAGTGCGCAGGAGCTTCCGTATTATGTGGAATACTTCCATAATCGGAATATGGATCATATTGTTGTCGGTATTACTCACGCGGACGAAATTGGCAATGATGACCATCTCACCCTTGACCGTGCGTTTGAACTTTTAACGGAAAGAGAATTGAACTTTCCGATTTTCGAAGTCGATGCTCGTGAGAAGGAGGATATAATGCTTTTGGTTGAAACTCTCATTACCTCTATAGAAGCGGACTTGATTTAATAAGGAAAAATTTTTTATGGCTACTCTTGAGGAATACCGTAATCCTGTTTTTGTGAAAGCTTGTGATGTTGAGCTAGAATCTTTTGTTGCAGCTAATTCTGGGGTAAATACTATTCTGATTACCACACCAGATGGTTTTACTATTTCTTCTGCTGTTAAAGATGAAAATAAGCACAATATGGATAATTTAGCAGCGGTTGGTTCGACAATTTTTGCGTTGGGTGCTTCGGCATCGGAGCAATTAGAACTTGGCGTTTGCAATTCGGTAACTATCGAAAACCAGCAGGGGCGGATTTACATTTGCGCGATTGAAGGCGGTAAAGATAAATCTTTGGTTTTATTTTTAGAAACCACGCAAAAAGCTATGCTGGCAACGATTTTGCACGCTTCTCGCCGTTTGGTTGAAGCAATTACCAAAAAAATGGATTTAATCGGTTAAGTTTTTTAACCGTTTCTTTTTATTTACAACCACATTTCAAGAGACTTTGATTTATGAAAAAAACTCTACTCTTTACTCTAATATTTAGCCTTCTTGCTGGCTGTTCTATGTTTGGAAAAGACAAAGCGGAAGAAGAAAAAGCCGCACAAGAAGCAGCTGCCCAAGCAGAGCAACAGCAAGTTGATGAGACTGCTGTTGATTTAAGCAAATCCGAAGGACAACCGAATGTTGTGCAAGCCAATATTCCAGATGCAGTTGCAAAACAGTTGAAATTAAAGAGCAAAACTGTTCCTGCGATAGTTGCACCGCGTGATGCGAATGGTGTAAATGCAACTATCAAAATGATGAGTGTTGCTGGACGGGCGCAACTCGGTAAGGAATCACCAGAGCTTGGAAAAATTTTGGCTAAAAAACGGCAAGTTTTTGCCTTGCAAGCTGATAACGGCAATCCAATCGCAACGCTGAAAATTGCTTTTGCTGCGCTGCAAAATTGTGCGCAAGACTCTAATGCAGCGATTTTGTTAAATATTCCGAAAGATGCTCAACTTCCAGAAGAGCTTGCGCAATTAGAGAAAAAATGTAATACCAAATTGGTTTATTAGTAATCGCTTCGTTTTATAACTAATGGGCGCATCTAAATGTAGACTTAATTTACTCGTCATCCTGAACGCAGCGAAGGATCCGCCGATAGAGATTTTTCGCCTACGGCTCAAAATGACGAATTTTTAGATACGCCCTAATAGCCTCCAAATGTGGAGGCTTTTTATTGCCATTGATGGATTAAATAAGCTTATTTCTTTACCGCTTCGATTTGGATTTTTATTGCCACATTTTTACTAATTTTTTCGGCGAGATAATCGATAGCGAAAGCGGTTCTATCGATTTTTGCGCTGAAATCACCGCCGCAAACTTCCGCCTTAAACATTGGGCTTTCGTAACAATTAAATTGTTTGGCTTTGAGTGTTACGGGATTAGTTTTGCCTTTAATCGTGAGTTTGCCTACGACTTCGGCGAGTTTGCCGTCTTTGAAGATAAATTTTTCGCTTTCGAAAGTCATTTCTGGGAATTTTTCTGCATCGAATAAGTCGCTAGATTTGAGATGTTCGTCGAATTTAGCGTTACCGCTATTTAGCGCGGTGAGTGGAATTTTGATTTGAACGCTACCCGTTTCTTTTTCCTTATCGAATTCGATTTTCCCTGTTAGACCGAAAAATCCGCCGACATTAGAGCTAGTTTCAAAATGGTCGATTTTGAAGCGAGCGTTAGCGTGATTGGGATCGATTTCGTATTCAGCGGCGGTTGCGGTTAAAAATATGCTGCAAATTAAAGAAGTGAGATGTTTTTTCATTTGAGTCTCCTAATTTTTGTAGAAAAGGCGATTTTATATTCTTTTTTGCTAATAAAACGGCGAAGACTTGCGATGATTTTTTACTCACGGATTTAGTAAAAAAATTACATTATTGTGCGGCTATATTGCGCTTGGCTGTTGTAAAATCTGCTCGCTTCTTGCTGGCAAAAATTGTCAAAAATCTGGCAAATTTTGTCGGCTATTTAATTTCTTGCAATCGATTTTTTTAATCTAGGAGAGCAACAATGCAGATTGGTATTCCCAAAGAGACCATCAATGGCGAACAAAGGATTGCAGCCACCCCGAAAACTGTCAAAGAATTACAAAAACTCGGATTTGAAGTATTAGTTCAATCTGGTGCTGGAATGGGCTCACAGATTAGCGACGGTGATTATCGTGATGCTGGCGCAAAAATTGTCAATGAAGATGCAATTTACGACTGCGGCGCGGTTTATAAGGTTAATCCCCCGACTGATGATGAACTTAAAAAAATTAAAGATGGCACGGTTTTAGTTGGTTTTATTTATCCGCGGACGGATAAAGTTTTGCTTGACAAGCTAGCGGCTCGCAAAATTACGGTTTTGGCGATGGATATGGTGCCGAGAATTTCTCGTGCGCAGTCGCTGGACGCTTTATCCTCAATGGCGAATATCAGCGGTTACCGTGCGGTAGTTGAAGCGGCAAGCGAGCTTACTCGTTCTTTTGGCGGACAAATTACCGCAGCTGGCAAAGTGCAACCTGCGAAAGTTTTGGTTATCGGAGCTGGGGTTGCGGGACTTGCGGCGATTGGTGCAGCGAAATCTTTGGGTGCGATTGTCCGTGCTTTTGATACTCGCGAAGAGGTCGCCGAGCAGATTACTTCTATGGGCGGTGAATTTTTACGGCTTGATTTTGAAGAAAAATCCGATGGCGGTGTCAATACTGGTTATGCCAAGCAGATGAGCAAGGAATACATCGAAGCGGAAATGAAATTATTTGCTGAACAAGCAAAAGAAGTCGATGTAATCATCACTACGGCGGCAATTCCAGGTAAAGAATCTCCGAAATTGATTAGCAAAGAAATGGTTTCTTCGATGAAACGCGGTTCGGTGATTGTTGATTTAGCCGCGGCTGGCGGTGGAAATTGTGAGCTGACGGTTGTCGGTAAAAAAGCGATTACCACCAACGGCGTAACAATTTTGGGTTATACCGATTTAGCCAATCGCTTACCTGGTCAAGCTTCGCAACTTTATGCGACGAATTTAGTTAATCTCACAAAACTCCTCTGCCCGAAAAAAGACGGCAACATCGAAATCAATTTTGAAGATGCGGTAATTCGCAATATGACGGTTGTTAATGACGGTGAGCTTTCATTCCCACCGCCAGAAATTTCCGTATCTGCCGCTCCAAAAGCCGAAGAAAAAACCGCAGAAGGCGCGCAAGAAGGCGAAACGGAAATCGAAGTCGATACTCCGAAAAATCCTTGCGTATTCAAATGGGGATACAAAGCAGCTTTACTTCTAGTCGGTATTTTGCTAGTCGGTGCTGCACCAGAGGCGTTTTTGAATCATTTGATGGTGTTCGTGCTATCGATTGTGATTGGCTACTATGTAATTTGGAATGTTTCGGCATCTTTGCATACGCCTTTGATGTCGGTAACTAATGCGATTTCAGGAATAATTATTGTCGGTGCGATGGCGCAGCTTGGCGGCGGTAGTTGTTTTGCCAGCATTTTGGCGTTTATTGCCGTGCTCTTGGTGAGTATCAATATTTTTGGCGGTTTTGCCGTAACTCGGCGAATGCTCGCAATGTTCCGTAAAGACGAAGCATAAGAATTAAAAATTTAGGAGATTATTTATGACAGGTTTTAGCACTATTGCTTACATTGTCGCCGCAGTTTTATTTATTTTGAGTTTGTCAGGGCTTTCGCAACCAGAAAGCGCAAAACGCGGCAATAAATACGGCATTTACGGAATGGCGATAGCCTTAATCGGAACTTTAACTTTGCCGCAGGTGCATAGTTTTTGCTGGCTTGCGGTGGCGGTGGTTATCGGTGCGATTATCGGACTGCGCAAAGCGAAAAAAGTCGAAATGACCGAAATGCCGCAATTGATTGCGCTTTTGCATAGTTTTGTTGGTTTAGCGGCGGTTTTTGTTGGTTATAACAGTTTGATTTTGGACACCGACATTGCGCCTGAATTGCAAACCATTCATTTAGTTGAAGTCTTTATCGGCGTGTTTATTGGTGCGGTAACTTTTACTGGTTCGGTTGTTGCTTGGGGCAAACTCGAAGGTAAAGTGAAATCAGCAGCCCTTGAACTTCCGCATAAACATAAATGGAATATCGCCGCTCTGGCTTTATCTTTACTTCTGATGGCAGGATTTTTAGCCGTTGGCGGTAGCACATTTTTATTATTTTTGATGACGCTAATTGCATTCGCTTTCGGCTGGCATTTGGTGATGAGTATCGGCGGTGCGGATATGCCCGTTGCGATTTCGATGCTTAATTCATATTCTGGCTGGGCAGCGGCTGCGGCTGGATTTATGCTCAATAACGATTTACTGATTGTTACTGGTGCTTTGGTCGGCTCATCTGGTGCAATTTTGTCTTACATTATGTGCCGTGCGATGAATCGTTCATTTATTTCGGTAATTTTGGGCGGTTTTGGCAATACGGTTATCGGTAAGGCGGAAGATTACGGCGAATATCGTGAATGGAAAGTCGAAGATGTTGCCGAAGCTTTGAAAGATGCCGATAGCGTAATCATCACCCCAGGATACGGAATGGCGGTAGCGCAAGCGCAATATCCCGTTGCTGAAATCACTAAATTCTTGCGTGAAAAGGGCAAAACCGTGCGTTTTGGTATTCATCCAGTTGCTGGTCGCCTGCCTGGACATATGAATGTATTGCTCGCGGAAGCAAAAGTTCCGTATGACATTGTGCTGGAAATGGATGAAATTAACGAAGATTTCCCTGAAACTGATGTGGTTTTGGTTATCGGTGCTAATGATACGGTTAATCCATCAGCGCAAACCGATCCAAATAGCCCAATTGCAGGAATGCCCGTGCTGGAAGTTTGGAAGGCAAGCCAAGTGGTGGTGTTTAAGCGTTCGATGAATGTCGGATATGCGGGAGTGCAAAATCCACTGTTCTTTAACGAAAATAGCTATATGTGTTTCGGCGATGCCAAAGCGACGATGGATAAAATCCTAGCAATCCTGAAAGCTTGATTTTTATTGCAAGTGAAATAAAAACGGCGGAAGAATTATTCCGCCGTTTTTTGTAAGGGAAAATCAATGAAAATTAAAATTACATACAGCAAAACTTCATTAAAGTTTCTTGCTAAACAAGATGACACTACTGTCATACGAATTACAACGGCAATAAAAGCTTTGCTTCATACTCCACCGCTCGGTGATATTAAAAAGCTTAAAGGCTACGAAAATAAAATGAGATTAAGAATTGGTAGTTGCCGTGTAATTTTTCATTATCACAAGGAGAAAGAATGCAAAATTCTTTTTATTGATAGCATTGGGAATAGAGGTAATATTTACAAATAACAATAAGGAATTACTTATGAATGCACAGACAGAAACAATGGTAGCTATGTTTGATATGTTGCCTGAACAAGAACGAAATTTTGCATTTGAAATGCTAAAACGCATTGTTCTAGCTTGGGATTCAGATTACACAAAACTCAGTCCGTCGGAAGCAGCAAATCTTGCTCAAGCCGAAACGGATGAATATATCGATGAAGCGGATATTGACTGGAATAATCTCGCGAAATATGAGTAGGGTACATTTAAGTTTTAACCTTTTCGCCAGATGTCAATTTGTTTCAACAAATTTTTATTTCAATTAGTTGCAAAAATAAAAAGCTCCATCAAATGATGGAGTTTTATGATTTAAGAATTTAACTTTTTTATTTTTTCCGCAAGCAAGCTGAAACAAATTAGTTCATTGTTTTGAAATAAATCACCATAGTTATCAGCGATTTCTCTTGCTATGGAAGAAAATAAAGTATTAGGTTCTCTTGAACCATTTTTTGGCAATATCTTGTAAGTATTATTTATAATATGCTGTCGAAGGTATATTAAATCATCTACTGAAGATGTTAAATAATACTTATGTTTTATATAAATAGTATATTCGATACTGTCAATATAGCTTAACAATATTTTTTGTTCATCACTTAATTGTTTTTGTGATGATATGTATTGTTTGAGTATTTTTTTATCGCTATTAGAACCAGAAAAAAAACATATTACTTGCCTTTTCTTTTTATTTCGTTCGGGAATTTATTTTTGAATTCATCAAGAGAATATTTTTGCCTATTTTTTTTTGAAAGAAAATTTAGACACTTTCAACTAGCAGTTTTAATTTTTTATGCAATTCTTCTAATTCATCGTATAAGTTATCTATATCAGCCCAACATTCCATAATGACTCTAGACATATTAGAAGAGCTTATTATAATTTCTTCATTATAATTATTGTCATCACAGTGGAGTATTACATTTTTTATTTTATTCAAACAAAGCTGACAATATCCATTATTGAACTCATCAATTTTATATTTGATAAATATGTTTTGAATTTTTTCAATATGGTGTAGCACATCCTTAATTAGATGTGCTTTTTTATTTTGTTGAAGTGAGAATAAAGACATCATTTTTTTCTTTTTTCCACTTCATTTGGAAATGCTTTTTTGAATTCTTCAATGGAATATTTTTTGCCTGTTTCTTTATCTATGACTGTTTCAGTCCATTGATGAACAGGGGCATCTTTTTTTACTAATATTTGATCAGCACCACCTGGAAGAGTTTGAGTTTTATCTTCACTGGTTTTAGCAGCAGCTTTACCATAATAAAATTTTTCTTTTGGGGGAATATATCCATATCCTTCCCGCGTCATTGTATTTCCACACTCATCTAAAATTGCTAATTCTTCACGAGTGGCATTAGCTTTTGTTGCTAAATAGCTGCCTTCTAGTGGCGTTGTGCCTCCGAAAGAGCGGTTGAACGGGGTATAGTCTATGGTTTCGAAAGTGTTTTCAGTATTTATAACGAAGTTATCTGCTGCATTTTCAGGTAACTTTTCCTGCTTAACTGCCCAAATAGCTTTTCCGTCGAAGGTGTCCTGACCGATGGCGGTATAACTGTCGCTATCTCGGTAAAAATTCACTGAAATTTCCTGTTCTTTTATTGCCTGTCGTTTTGTGATATCAACTGTTTTAGTTGATTTCCCCACCCCTTCTGCAAGATTATCTGCACTCTTACCGAAATTTCTTCCTACTGTTCCTAGTGTTTTTACGCCTCCTACAGCACCTGCGGTATAAGTTGCGGTATCGGTTATGGGTTTGCCGTAAATTGCCCTTGCATACAAAATCATCACCGCAAGCGGCGGCATTTGTTTTTGTATCTTCTATTTTATCAGAAATTTTACCACTGATGGCATTAAAATTTTCTACTGTTCAGTTATAAAAATACTCCCATTTATGGTCAGATTGATAAAGTCCATATCTGCTGTTGGCGGTAGATTTTTAAGCTCTTTATAGAATGTTCGTTTAATTTTGTAAGGTTACATTAAGAAAAAAAGCGGAGTAATAACTCCGCCATTAATTTTATTTAGTGCTGAAACTCCCATCTCTTCATATATATAGACAATTTTTTGGCAGTTTCTTCCCAACTATCTTCTGAACATTCCTCAATTTTTTGATTTACTAAACGGATAACATTATTTATATTCCAATTTTTTAAGAATAAAACATATTTATTACCCCATTGAGGTGGTCTTATTGCTAACGGAGAACATACCAACAGTTGAAAATTATCAGCTTCTGAATTATTGATACCTATAGTAAAAGTTAAATCAATTTCCCATTCTTCTGGAAAAGTTTCAAGAAGTGGTTCAAAGTTATAGGGGTCATAGTCGGGATTAGAAGCTTCAATTTCTAAAATTCTATACTTCATATATTCCTTCTAATCCGTAATAATCAAATGACCATCGCCTGTTCGTCTTTTTCTCAATTTTTCAGTTCCGTCAGGCTTTATGATTGTATCTACTTCATAACTCTCAAAGTTAGCTTGTTTTCCAGTTGGATTATATTTTGAGGGAGTGTTTGGTTTTTCCGCTGGAAATCTATAACCTCGTGTGCCATCTGCGCTTATCAAACCATTTTTATTTGAATTTAATTTTGCCCCATCTCCGACCCAAATCTGCCCAAGTTGATCGGCTTCTGCACGAGTGCCAGAACCAATACCATAAAACTTTTCGTGAACATTTCCGTTGGCATCTACATAACCATTTTGTTTAATATTACTGTCCAATCTCTGATCTTGTGCAGCAATATTATCAAGATTTTGCTGTTTCAAATCTTCTTTTAATTTAGGGTAGGTAGCCGCATTAGCTTTTCCTTCGGAAGTGATTGGTTCAATTTTAGCATTTTTACCCACCCCTTCTGCAAAATTATCTACACTCTTGTGTTATGAAAATTTATCTGTTATCGGTTCTAAATAAAAAGCGGAGTAAAAACTCCGCTTTTTTTATATCCAATAGCCTATTTCTTTTAGATCATCGAATGTATATTTTAAATCGCCTTTTGAACGATCGATTTCTGACAAATAATATCTTATGTGTACATAAGGTGCTTGGTCAGTTTTTAGATAATCTATGAGATCTTGTCTGTTTGGTGCATATTTGCAAATTAGACGGAGGATATTTTTTGCAGCTTGTTCTTTATATTTTTGATGTTCTCCTGAACTACTCATTCATTCTCCAGTAAATCTACTTTGTTGAATTTAATAGTTCCTTCGTACATAAATTGCTGTGCGCCGCCTTTGCCGTGTTCTGGGTATGAAGTTGCGAATGGTTCTAAATCTGGTCCTGTGCCTCCGCGTGATTTGGGAACATACATACCATCTATAACCTGCAGGGTATCAAACTCACCGCGCAGTCTGGCATCACTCCATTCAGGAGCAATTTGATAGGCATCTCTTGCTTCTGCAGCAGTATCGTATTTATTAAAACCAAAATAGCTTCCAGGTGCTTGCATTGTTCTCATAGTTTCTTCCGCATATTCACTTTTCATATAGCGATACCCCGTGCTCGGCACAACATCTACATTAGGTTTTACATAATAATCAGGTCTGGAGGCGGGAATGGTATCAACCGCAGGTGTTGGAGAAATATTCTCAACCTTGCCAGCATTTTTCCCCACCCCTTCCGCAAGATTATCTGCACTCTTGCCGAAATTTCTTCCTACTGTTCCTAGTGTTTTTACGCCTCCTACTGCACCTGCGGTATAAGTTGCGGTATC
>JAFUTP010000011.1 GCA_017484165.1 Cardiobacteriaceae bacterium
ACGGTTACGGCGAGATTTTTCGCTACGCTCAAAATGACGGTTACGGCGAGATTTTTCGCTACGCTCAAAATGACGGTTACGGCGAGATTTTTCGCTACGCTCAAAATGACGGTTACGGCGAGATTTTTCGCTACGCTCAAAATGACGGCGATGGTGAGATTTTTCGCTTCGCTCAAAATGACGAAAAAGGGCAAAAATTGACGGTAGAAATAAAAAAATCCGCCGTGTAGAAACGGCGGATTAGTTTTGCAAATAAATACAAATAACGGAACTTGTAGATGCAAAGTAGGATTTGCTCCCGCGCAACGCGGGTCGCGGCACGCGACTATTTGTTGTTCCAGCCGCGATATTGCAGGGCTTCGGCGGCGTGGTGGCTGGTTACTTGTTCGCTATTTGCGAGGTCGGCGATAGTGCGGGCGACTTTCATAATGCGGTGATAGCTACGCATTGAGAGACGCATTTTTTCTGCGGCGCGGTCGAGTAGGGCGAAGGTTTGTTGATCGGCGTTGATGATTTTTTCGAGTTCTGACGGTGAGAGGGCAGAATTTAGTTTTCCCTGCCTTGCGATTTGTAATTTATATGCCGCGAGCACCGTTGTGCGCATTTCTTCGGTAGAGAATTTTTGGCTGTTGTTTTGTTCGCGCAGCTCGCGTGGAGAGAGACGGGATACGGTTAAATGGATATCGATGCGGTCGAGGAGCGGACCGCTGATGCGGTTGCGGTAACGGTTAATTTGGTCGGGGCTGTCGCGGCAGACTTGTTGAGTGTCGCCGTAATAGCCGCAGGGGCAGGGGTTCATTGCCGCGATAAGTTGAAAGCGTGCGGGATAGCTGGTTTTGATATTGGCTCGGGAGATGTTGATGATGCCAGTTTCTAGCGGTTCGCGTAGCATTTCGAGCACGCGGCGGTCGAATTCTGGCAGTTCGTCTAAAAATAAAACTCCGTTGTGCGAAAGCGAAATTTCCCCAGGTCGCGGCACATTTCCACCGCCTGCGAGAGCTGCTGATGATGCGCTGTGATGCGGTGCGCGGAAGGGGCGTTGTCGCCATTTTTCGACTTGAAAACCTTGCAGGCTGACTGATTGCAGAGCTGCGGTTTCGACGGCTTCTTTTTCGGATAAAGGCGGCAAAATTCCCGCGAAGCGTTGGGCGAGCATTGATTTTCCCGTTCCAGGCGGACCTGACATTAAAAGATGATGACCGCCAGCTGCGGCTACGACTAATGCGCGTTTTGCTTCGTAGTTGCCGATAACTTCGGAAAAATCAGGATATCTTGGCGGATGCATCGGCGGTATTTCTACTCTTTTCGGCTTTTCCTGCCCCAAAATTACGGTTGCGATTTCGGTGAGTGTGCGGGCTGCCCAAAAATCTTCGGTTACGAGAGAGGCTTCGGCAGCGTTTTCGCGGGCGGTAACGATGATTTGTTTATTTTGTTTTGCAGCGAGTGCGCAGGGCAAAATTCCCTTTATCGGGCAAATTGCGCCAGAGAGCGCGAGTTCGCCGTGCCATTCCTTGCCGTCCAAAGCTTGTTGCGGAATTTGTCCCGATGCTGCCAAAATTCCCAGAGCAATCGCTAAATCGTAGCGCGAGCCTTCTTTCGGTAAATCAGCGGGGGCGAGGTTGATGGTGATGTGTTTTTGGGGAAAGGTAAAACCGCTGTTAATAATTGCTGCGCGCACTCTGTCCTTACTTTCTTTTACCGCTTTTTCGGGCAAGCCGACCAAAGTTAGTGCGGGTAATCCTTGGGCGAGATGGATTTCAATGCGGATTTGGGCAGCGGAAATTCCAATCGGTGCGCGGGAATAAATCGTGGCAAGAGACATAGCTAATCCGTTGAAAGAATATTTTTTGTAGCGTTTTTTATTTCTTCAAAAATTCGGCAATTTTTTCGGCATTTTCCAAAATCATTGCTCCGTGCTTTTGCATTTCAATCCAAGCCTGATTAGTTGTATCTTCGGCGATACCGCGGCAAGCAGCTTTATTTACTATTACTAACCATTCCTTATTAGGATTATTTTTAAGCAGTTGTAGCACAGTTGTTTTTACGCAATAGTCGGTTGCAAGACCGCCGATGAGTATGGTTTTTGCTTGTTTAGAGTGTAGCCATTCAAGCAGACCAGTAGATAATTTTTCGCTTAAATCGTGAAAACATGCACCGTAAGGGTGTAATTTTGGATCTACACCTTTCCAAATGCAGAAGTCATATTCCGTATCTTGCGGCAATCCGTCTAGCAATTCATAACCGTAACTGCCGACGATGCCGTGCGCAACCCATTTTTGGTCGGCTTCGGGAAGACCTGTCGGCTCGCCGATTTGTTCAGGTTTTTCGCAAATCCAAAGAGCAGTTGGCGAATGTGCATCTTTACTCATAACCCGAAAATCAGCGAGTTTTGCCTGTTTGTTCAATTCTGCGACGATTTTGTCGCCGTCGGTTACGGGAAGTTCGTTCGGACAAAGTGGGGTGAAGGTTTTTTGTGCGTCGATATCGATTGAAATAATGCTCATATAGATAACTTCCTATTTATTTTTAAGCCGTATTTTTTCCGCTTTCCTGTTTATAAACTTGATTGGCAGCTGTGAATTTTTCGATGACCGCTTGGGGAGTTTTGTCGAAATGTGATAACAAAATTGCTACTAATCCGCAGGCGACGAAGCCAGGCAGGATTTCATAAAGCCCAGTGTCGAGCTGCTTCCAAACTACAACTGTTACTGCCCCGACAATCATTCCCGCAAGCGCGCCTTTTGCCGTGAGCTTTGACCATAAAACCGAAAGCAAAACGATAGGGCCAAATGCCGCACCGAAGCCGCCCCAAGCGTAATTGACGAGTTTCATCACGCTATTGTTCGGGTCGGCTGCCAAAATTATCGCGACTACTGCCACTGCCAGCACCATCAATCTTCCGACCCAGACTAGCTCTTTTTGTTCAGCATCGGGGCGCAAAAATCCTTTATAAAAATCTTCGGTTATCGCGCTGGAACAAACTAGCAATTGGCAACTTAGCGTGCTCATAATTGCCGCAAGAATCGCAGAAAGTAATACACCTGCAATCCAAGGATTAAAAAGGATTTTGGCGAAAGCGATAAAAATCCGTTCGGGATTACCGTCTAGAACTGCGACTTCGGCGGGAAATTTATGGAAATATGCAATGCCGAAATAGCCAATCGCGCAAGTTCCTGCCAAGCACAAAATCATCCAAATGATGCTAAACCGCCGTGCTTTTTTGAGAGCTGGCACGCTTTCTGCCGCCATAAAGCGAGCCAAAATATGCGGCTGACCGAAATAACCAAGTCCCCAAGCAGTAGCACTAATAATTCCGAGCAAACTTGTGCCCGTAAAAAGGTTGCCGTAGTGAATGTTTTGCGCAGCGGATGCGGCGTTTATTTCCGCCGAAATTTCCGTAAATCCACCGATTGTGATAATTAAGAAGACTGGTGTGATACAAAGTGCGATAAACATCAATGATGCTTGAATGGTATCGGTCCAGCTTACCGCTAAAAATCCACCGATGAAGGTGTAAGCAATTGTCGCTGTCGCGCCGAGTAGCATTGCTTGGCTGTATGACAAATTAAAGAGATTTTCGAACAAGCGCGCCCCAGCAACCACGCCCGATGAGCAATAAATCGTGAAGAAAAACAAAATGATGCTGGCGGAAATAACTTTCAGTGCTTTGTCGTGTTCGCCGCCGAAACGGTTAGCGAAATATTCGGGCAAGGTGAGGGCGTTATTGTTAAATTCGGTGTGAGTGCGCAATCTTCCTGCTACGAAAATCCAATTCAAATATGCCCCGACGGTTAAGCCGATTGCAATCCAAATTTCACAAAGTCCTGCGGCATAAACCGCGCCAGGTAGCCCCATCAATAGCCAGCCCGACATATCGGAAGCTCCCGCGCTCATTCCCGTAACAAAGCCACCGAGTTTGCGCCCGCCGAGAATGTAATCGCCGAAATTATGTGTTGCGTAATACGCTGCAATACCAATGAGTAACACCGTAATTAAATATACGGCGAAAGTTACTAGCATCGGGTTGAAATTTCCCATTTTCTGCCCCCCTTATTTTTCTTTACTGTTACGGTTATTTTTTAGCACTGTTAGCGTTATTTTGCTGATACTCTTCGCCGCTTAAAATCCGCAAATTATTGCAAGCTTTTCGATGATTATTTTCGCAGGCACGGCTGAAATACCATTTGGCAGTTTCTAAATCCTGCACAACTCCGTATCCTTTTTCATACATCGTGCCTAAATTATTGAATGCGGCGGTGAAATTCTGCTCTGCGGCTTTTTCATACCAATTGAGTGCTTGGGCATAATCTTGCTCCACGCCCGCACCTTTGTAATACATCAGTCCTAAATTGTATTGCGCGGCGGGATTGTTGTTTTCTGCGGCTTCCTGCCACCAAAGTATTGCCTGATCGTAATTTCTCTGAACACCTTGTGCTTTGTAATACATCGTTCCGAGCATAACTTGGGCATCGCTGTCGCCGTTATAGGCTGCTTTTTCGAATAGCACAAGGGCTTTTTTCAAATCTACACGCCCGCCCAGACCGTTGTAATACATTAAACCGAGGTTGTATTGCGCAACCGATAAATCTTGCGCGGCAGCTTGTTCATACCAATATTTGGCTTTATCAATATCTTGTTCCACACCGTCGCCGTCGAGATAAAGGCTCGCCAGATTATTTTGTGCGGTCGGTTCATTTTGTTTTGCCGCTTTCTCATACCAATAAATTGCTTTTGTATCACTTTTCTCTATATCTTGTCCGATTTTGTATAGCAATGCGATTGCAACTTGCGCTTCGCGGTCGCCTTTTTCTGCTTTTTCTAGAATTTCCTGTGCTTTTTCGCTAATCGTTACCGCTTGTAAATCTTGCGCATTTGTATTACTAATAAAGATAATTGTGCTACAAATTGCAATTTTTACCGCCATATTCAAAATTTTTCGCATTTTTATCTCCTTGCGCTGCACAAAAAATGCCGCAAATGAATGCGGCGTTTTTTAAGTTAAATATTTATTCGGTTTTATTTAATAAGTCTTGATTAACTTTTACTTTGGCTTTTTGCCGTAAATAATCACCGATACCGAGGCGAGAAGCATTCGCACGCACCAGTTGCGCTTGCTGCTCGATGATTTGCCGAATGTTTTGGTCTAAATCATCGACCGAGCCTGCATAAATTCCCTCGATTTTGGCAATGAGTAAATCGCCCGTCGCCAAGCGATGTTCCGCGATTTTCTCGCTTTGGCTCATTAAATTGCTCAAAGATAAATCGTCCAAACCGCCGTTTTGTTCTTTGGCATAGGAGATTTTTTCGAGATTTTGGCTGCTTGCGGAAAACTCATTTAGTAAATCATCAAGGCTTGCAGAATTTTCTAATGCTGCCTTAATTTTTTCTGCCGCTTCTTTTTGGCTTTCTTTTGCTTGTTCTTTACGGAAATCAGCAGTAACTAAATCGCGGATTTTGTCGAGTGGTTCGACTTCTGGTTTTTGCCGTCTAGTTACGACTAGAAATAAGCTTTCGGTGGGGGAAATTTCAAATGCTTGCGGCGCGGCTTTTACGGCAACGGCGCGCTCACCGAAGATTAAATCTTGGAAATCACCGCGGCTAACCCAATCTTTTTCTTTGGAAGTCGGGGTGATTTTTTCTAATTTTTCGACTTTTACGCCCGCTTTATTCGCAACCTGATTGATATCCGCTCCTGCATTTATCGCATCAAAAATTGCGTTTGCTTTTTCGGCATAAATTGCCGCGCCGCGACTGGCGGTGAGTAATTTGCGGATGTTTTCGTCGCTAGTTGTATCTTCTTTAATTTCATCGAGGCGGATGAGCATTTTTCCGTATTCACTGCTGACTACATCAGAAATATCACCTGCTTTTGCCAGAGAAAACAAGCTGTCATCAACTTCTTTTGGTAACACGCCCGCGCCTTTTTCGGTAAGTTGTAAGTCGCCAGCTTGACCTGAAATTTTGCTTGCTTCAATTTCTTTGGCGATGTCGTCGAGTGATTTTTCGCCTGATTTAATTGCTGCATTGGCAGCTTGTGCATCTTCTTCCTTATCAAAAATCAAATATTTACCCGCTCTTTTTGGTTTAGCAGCTCGTTTTTCTTTTTCTGCTTGCACATCAGCATCGGTAATTTCAGCACTAGAAAAAGCGTTTTCCAGCGAAAAATGAACGAATTCCAAATCCACTTCTTCGGCAGATAAATATTGATTTTTATGCTCTTCGTAGAACTTATTTAAGTCCGCTTCATTTACCGTAACTTGGGCGGCAAACGGTGCAATCGGCAGCGTGATGAGTTTGATATCGCGTTTTTGGGCAAGCTGCTGGGCGCGAAGTTCGTCTAATTTTTTCGGTTGAAATTCGTTGGCTTGGTCGATGTAACCGTAATAACGGCGGACGCTTTCGTCAATTTGCACGGAATTTTGAAATGCTTTGGCGGTGATGCGGCGCGCTTTTAAGTATTCGTTGTAAGTTGCTTCGTCGTTGAATTCGGTTTTGAACCAATCTTTTAAGCCTTCATCAGAAAAACGGTAACCAGTATCGCGAGCATATTGCCGTAAAAGTTCTCGCTCTACCAATAAACCCAAAGCTTCTTTTTTGACATTTTCCTTATCCGCACTTGGATTTTGCGCCTGCACATTGGCAACATATTCCGAAAGCTGGCGGTCGGAGAATTTTTCACCGTTGATTTCTACAACTACATTTTTGCTACTACCGCGAATGCCAGGTAGCCCGATAAACATCATTCCCACGCCGATTAAGCCGATGATGACGGTGTAAATGGTTTTGACTTTTTCTTTTTTTTCGACTTCTTGATCCATAAAACTTTTCCTTAAAAATGTGATTTTTTGCCTGATTTATTAGCGTTTAGCGTGTAATCAAAAAAATACAAGTAGGCGGGGATTTTAATTAGGGCGTGTCTAAAAAAATCGTCATTTTGAGCCGTAGGCGAAAAATCTTTATCGGTAGATGCTTCGCTGCGTTCAGTATGACGATGGTAAAAAATAGAACTATCCTAAATTTAGATACGCCCATCAGATGCTTGCAAAATCAAATGAGGAGTTTTTTTACCGTATCAATTAAAAGAGCGGTTTCGGCGGGTGCAATTCTTTTTTGCAATGTTTCCGCGCTATCACCGTCTAAAACCGACACTTGCACTTGCGCCAAAATCTCGCCGCCATCAACGGTTTTATTCACCTTATGCACCGTCGCGCCCGATATTTTTTTGCCTGCTTGAATTACCGCCTGATGCACCTTGCGACCATACATTCCCATTCCACCGAAATCAGGCAGCAAAGACGGATGCAAATTGATGATTTTGTCGGGAAATAAATCGATTAAACCGTCAGGAATAACACTTAAAAATCCCGCACAGACGATTAAATCAATATCTTGTGGAATTTGCTTAATAAGCTCTTTTTGGAATATTTCTGCATCTAATTTGCGGTCAATCAAACTAAACGGAATGTTGTTCTCAATTGCATATTTTTTCCCGACACAATCACGGTCGGCGATAACTTGCACAATTTCTGCGGGAATATTTTGATTTGCACAGTTTTCAATTAAAGCTTTTAAGTTTGTGCCAGTGCCTGAAATCAATACGGCGATTTTTTTCATTTTTATACCAAAGAGTAGTGGGAAAAGATTGAAAGAGTTGAAGGAAATGATGGTAACGGTATGTTTTTGTTAGAGAAGATTTTCTCCACGGTGTGGAGAAAATTTATTTTGCGGAATTTAACCGCCATTTTGGAATGCACGCGATAGCCCAAGGAAATAATCATATCCAAGTTGTAATAGGCAACTTGACGGCTAACTTGGCGATTACCTTCCATTTGAACTGTTCGGAAATTCCGAACAGTTGAAATTTCGTCCAACTCTTCTTCGGCAAAAATGTTTTTAATATGCTCGCTAATGTTCGACTTACTCGATTGAAATAATTCAACTAATTGGTTCAAACTCAACCAAACCGTTTCATCTTCAAAACGCACATCAATCGAGATTTTATTATCATCTGTGCTGAATAAAATAAATTCCGTATCAGACATAAAATAAGTATTTGGTTTAATAAAAAGGACTGCAACAGCAGTCCTTTTTTAATTAAAGATTGTGATTTTTAATATTCACCGTTAATTTTCTGCACTAACAATCTTGCTGGCACAGAAAGTGGATTGCCGTCAGCAATAATTCCTTCTAAATACGGTAATGATGCCAAATTTGACGGAAGTTCAACGATTTTGTTGTTATGTACTAACAATTCCCGCAAGTGAATTAAATTGCAAATTGTGTCAGGTAATTTGCTTAAATGATTGGATAAATGACGGGAACGGTATTTTTCTGAATGATGCGAATTGCCGAGGTTTAAGGTAACCAAAGAAGATAAAAAGCCAATTTCGCTCGGGATGTCTGTGAGTTGATTGTCGGAAAAATCAAGCTCTACCAAATTACTCAAATAGCAAATTTGTTTTGGCATTTCGAAGATTTTGTTCGATGAAACTCGCAGTGAACGCAGGCGGGTTAAAAGTGAAATTTCCTTCGGTAGGGCGGAGAGTTGATTATCCGCAGCATCTAAATCTTCTAAATCAATCAAATGTCCGATTTCACTAGGAAGAGTGCTGATATTGTTATTGTCAACAAGTAGGCGTTTTAAGTTAGTTAAATACTTTATTTCAGGCGGAAGAGTGGTGATTTTATTTGATGAGAGCACCAATTCTTCTAATTTTTTAAGTTGAAACAGTTCAACGGGAATTGAAGTTAATTCCTGATAAGAAAAATTGACTTTACGGAGATTTTTCAGCACCGCAATTTCTGCTGGAATATGAGTTACGGGGCGTGAAGTTGCAGAATTATTTGCAAGATAAAGATTGAGTTCGGTTAATTTTTCGATTTGTTCTAAATTTGAGGGAATAATTGAAGGTGGTATTGAAAATGTCTGTGCCCATTTAGAAAGTATTATTAAAGATTGTTGAGTGTTCATAGATTAAAACCAAATTTAATAAGTTAAATAATTTACTTTTGGTGAAAAGAGTTAATTTTTTTTGATTTGCCAGTTGAGTTTATTTTCCGCAAAGAGGGGAATAAGTTTGTCTTCTGCATAATCAAGATTGGCGGGAATTGTATTTTCTTCACGGCTTATTTTAAGCACTCTCTCGTAATTTTCCGTGGCAATGTCGTAAAAATCTGCCCCGAACTTGCAAGCGAAATTTTCCAATTTATCGAGTGCTCCCGCTTCCTCAAAAGCTTGCGCATAAAGCGCAGGTGCATTCCAAGCACTGTAACAGCCAGCGCAACCGCAGGAATTCTCCTTTTTATGTTGTGCGTGCGGCGCGCTATCGGTGCCTAAAAAAAACCGCGGATTGCCAGAAGTTGCCGCTTGCAACAAAGCTTTGCGGTCTGTTTCACATTTCAAAATCGGCAGGCAATAAAAATGCGGTTTGATGCCGCCGACCAAGAGCTGATTACGGTTAAACAGCAGATGTTGCGGAGTAATGGTTGCAGCGGTTTTTTCCGCCTCGGGAATGCTTAATAAATATTCCACCGCGCGCGCTGTGGTGATGTGTTCCAGCGTGATTTGTAGGGCGGGAAAATCACGGCGTAGCGGTATCAATACACGGTCGATAAATACCGCCTCGCGCTCAAAAATATCGATATCTGTATCGGTTACCTCCCCGTGAATAAGTAGCGGCACTCCTCTTTTTTCCATTTCGGCAAAAATTGGATAGCAGGCTTGTACGGAACTAATACCCTGTTCGGAATTGGTAGTCGCGCCTTTTGGATACCACTTGATGGCGAATATTCCCCGTTCTTTGGCTTGTTTTACCGTATCAGTCTTGATGTTTTCGGAAAGATAAAGCGTCATTAAGGCTTCAAAATTGCGTCCTGCGGGAATATTTTTGATGATGTCTGCGCGGTAGTTATCGGCTAAATCGAAATTATCGACGGGCGGTTGTAAATTCGGCATCACAATTGCACGGCGTGCCCAAAAACTCGCGTCCGATACGGTTCTTTTGAGTGCATTTCCAGCGCGCAAATGCAGATGAAAATCATCGAACAGCGGGAGCGTGAGCTCGGTGATTTGCTGATTTGGGGGCATAAATTCAGTTCTCGCAAAAAAAAAAAAACAGCTTATTTATTCTAACGGCTTGGAAAACCGCGCCGCAAGCGTTATTTCAGCATCCGACATTATTTTTCTCCGAATAGCCAATATTTCTGCTTTGCGGTTAATTCGTCCCTTGCAAAAGAAAGTTTGGCGTTTTTATTTTCAGCGGCATTTAGCTGAAATTGTGCGCGGTTAATTAGTCCGCCGCGCATCAAAAGCAATTCGATTTTTTCGCGCCGAGAGTTTTGGAAGATGAGTTTCCAGATATTGCTTGCGCTGGGGGCTTGATTATTGATGCTCAAAATTTCATCTCCTGCTGCGGCAGATGCCCAAATTTCAGCGTCGGGGTCGGTGATTTTTAGCGCAAAACGCCCTGAATTTAGTGTTTGTAGAGCAAATCCTGCTTCGGTTTTAACGGGGCAGTTTGGCAGTTGAGAGTTAATTTGTTTTCCTGTAAGCGGAGATTTTTCCAGTTTTAAGCCGAAATGTTCCGCCGTTTGTGCGAGATTTATTTCTTTTCTGCTTTCAATTAAATCGCAGCAAAGTTCGGCAAATTCCGCTTGCTTGTCAGACGGTAAAAGAGAATTTGCAATCCGCAAAAATTCGCTTTTATCAAGCCCTGTTTTTTGAATTTCTGCATCTACAAAAACTCGTTGCATCAAGTCAGCAAGCGAAAAATCAGAATGTTTTTGCAAAAACGCGTCCATCGTCCAAGCTGCAAGCGCACCGTGGCGGTAGTAAGAAGTGTTGGAGTTTTGTGAATTTTCCCCGCCGTTGTAACCTTTGGTCCAGGCAGTGATTGAAGCTTCCGCGAGACTTTGCTTGCGACTTCCAGCGCGGGATAAATAAAAGGAAATATCTTGTGCTAACAGCTCCAAATACTCTTGTGGGCTAATCGTGTGCGAACGGGCAAGCAATAGATTGTCGAAATAGGCGGTAAAACCTTCGAAAAACCACAGTTCGGGAAAAATCTGCTCGCAATCGAGGCGGTAGCCAGCACGGAAGATTTTCGGGCGAATAAATTTCACATTCCACAAATGAAAATATTCATGCGCAAACAAGCCAATGAGTTGCTGATATTGCTCACGGCTTGCGTGCGGGGAGAGACTTTCGCGGCTTTCCATCAATAGCGTGGAAGATTGATGCTCTAAACCGCCGTAAGAGTCAGCGGTAAAAAACATCAGAAATGAATAACGGCGGAGTTTTTCGGGAAATTTACCGAAAATTTTGTGGGCTGCGGCGGTGATTTTTTCGATATCGCGGAGAAAATTTTCTGGCACGCAATCGAGATTTTCCGCGCCAGAGAGCACAATTTCATGTGGCACGCCCGCAAGCTGAAATTCCGCGGAAATTGCTTCACGGTCGATTAAAAACGGCGTGTCGATAAGCTCTTGATAATCCTGAAATCTTGCCGTGCCAGCGTTTAATTGCGCTCCGAAAATGCCGTCGCCGAGCGCGGATAAATCCAGCAAATGCGGCAAATTTTCCTGATTTTTAATCTGCACACATGCCGCACAGGGATTAAAAATTATGCGAAAGTTATCGGCATAGCAGCCGCGCACAGAAACATCACGGGCATAAATTTCATATTCCAATTGCCATAAATGCTGTTCGCGCTCGCCTGTGTTTTCGGCTAAAAGTTGCCAGTTTGACGGTGAAATTGTGTGAATTTCGGCGGTTTTACCGTCGCAGAAAGCGCGCTGCATCGTGAGAAGCCGCGAAAAATCACGACGGGTATAACTACCTGGAATCCAAATCGGCAGCATTAGTTCGGGATTGTTGCTTGCGCTGAAATTAACCGTAATCAGCAAACGATGCGCGGATAAATAACGGCAGGAATAAGAAACTTGGGACATAAAAATTCTCAAAATTGATACTTTTGGGTTTAAGAAATCGTCATTTTGAGCCGTAGGCAAAAAATCTTTATCGTCAGATCCTTCGCTGTGTTCAGGATGACGAAGGTAAAAAACAAATTTTAGAAGTCCCCGCTTTAAAAAATCGAGCAGGATTTTTACAGAAAAAATCAATTTATTTAAGGAAACAAAAATGACTAAAACCATCACCAGATTTGCACCGTCTCCCACAGGAGATTTACACATTGGCGGCGTGCGCACCGCTTTATTTTCCTGGCTTTCAGCAAAACAAGCGGGCGGCGAATTCAAACTCCGTATCGAAGATACCGACCGCGAACGCTCCACCGAAAGCTCAACCAAAGTGATTTTGGACGGAATGAATTGGCTCGGGCTTAATTCCGACGCGGAAATTGTTTATCAAAGTCAGCGATTTGATATTTACAACGCGGTTATCGACAAAATGCTCGCCGACGGTTTGGCTTATTACTGCTGGTGCAGTCCAGAAGAGCTCGAACAAATGCGCGAAGAACAAAAAGCTCGCGGTGAAAAACCGCGCTACAACGGTAAATACCGTAACGGCGGTGAGGCGGTTGCAGGTGTAACTCCCGTGGTGCGCTTCAAAAATCCGCTTGATGGCGAAGTTTCTTGGGAAGACAAAATCCGCGGAAAAATCACGATTTCTAATGCTGAACTCGATGATTTCATTATTCGCCGTAGCGATGGCACACCGACTTATAACTTCTGTGTAGTGATTGACGACCATGAACAGGCGGTAAATCTCGTTATTCGCGGTGATGACCATATTTCTAACACACCGCGGCAAATCAATTTATACCGCGCGCTCGGCTGGGAAGTGCCCGAATTTGCGCACGCTCCGATGATTTTGGGTGATGACGGCAAACGGCTTTCTAAACGCCACGGCGCGACCAATGTTCTGGATTATCGCCGTGAAGGTTATTTGCCCGATGCGGTAATAAATTATCTCGCCAGACTAGGCTGGGCTTGGGGCGATCAGGAAGTTTTCTCCCGCGAAGAACTGCTCAAATATTTCAAAGTTGAAGCGGTGCATAGCGCGCCATCAACTTTTAATACCGAAAAACTCCGCTGGCTCAATCAGCAATATTTGATGAATACGCAAGCGGAAAAAATCGCTGAACTTCTGCCTGAATATCTAGCTGAATACGGTTATGAATTAGATAAGGCAACGCTCATCGCTGCAATTCCACACTACCGCGAACGCGCTAAAACCTTGCGGGAAATGGCAGAGCAGATGCAATGGATTTCACCAAAAATGCAAATAAAACCGTCAGAATTTCCTGAAAAAGCAGCTGCGAAAGCATTCAAAGATGCAAAAACTGCTGAATATCTCCGCGATTTATTACAACGACTTGCGATTTTGGACAGTTTTACGGAAGAAAAAATTCACGCGGCGTTAGAGGCGGTAGTTCAACATTTCGAAATTGGTTTCGGCAAAGTAGGGCAGGCGGCAAGGCTTGCAATTACGGCAGGCGCACCGTCTCCCGATTTGGCGGTAACTATCGCTCTTGCTGGTAAAGCACTAACGGTTGAGAGATTGCAGAAAATCATCGATTTTTTGGAAAAGAAATAAATCGATGGATAAGCAAGAAAAAACGCTAGCTGAGAAAAAAGCCGTTAATTACCGCCAGATGTTCTTCAATTCCTTCTGGGAGAACAATCCTGCCTTGGTGCAAATGTTGGGATTGTGTCCGCTTTTGGCGGTGTCTAATTCGGTGGTAAATGCTTTGGGGCTTGGTCTGGCGAGCATTTTTGTGATGACGATGTCTTCGTATCTAGTCTCCGCCTGCCGAAAAATTATTAGCCCCGAAATTCGTATTGCGGTATTTGTGCTCATCATCGCTTCAATGGTGAGTATTTGTGAGTTGTGTATCAAAGCCTTTGCTTTTGGCTTGTATCAAACGCTGGGGATTTATTTACCGCTCATCGTTACCAATTGCCTCATCATCGCCCGCGCCGAAAGTTTTGCGCAAAAAAATCCGCCAAAACTTGCCGCATTTGACGGTTTTTTGATGGGCACGGGCTTTGCAGTTGTGCTGATTGTTTTGGGAGCAATACGGGAAATTGCCGCAACAGGCGCGGTTTTTGCTGATATGAATTTGATGTTCGGAGAATTTGCCAGCTCTTGGAAATTGCGCATATTTGACGGTAAATACGGCAATATTCTGGCTGCTTTACCAGCGGGTGCTTTTATTTTTTTCGGTTTTTTGGTGGCGGGAAAAAATGCAATTGATGCTCGAAGACGGGCGAAAAGTAAAGCAAGTAAATGAGTTGTTTGACGCTAAAACATAATTTGGTCGAAAAAAATATCCGCGAAAAAAATTGACAAGAGAAAAATGATGTATAGAATGCCGCCCCTCAACTCTTCGGGGGTATAGCTCAGTTGGTAGAGCGCTTGCGTGGCACGCAAGAGGTCAGCGGTTCGAGACCGCTTATCTCCACCAGAAAATAGTTAAAAACTTGGTCCCCTTCGTCTAGTGGCCTAGGACATCGCCCTTTCACGGCGGTAACAGGGGTTCGAACCCCCTAGGGAACGCCAAATTCCAAAAAAGCCAGATTGCATATCTGGCTTTTTTCTTGTTCATTTTTTAGAAAAACCAGAAAATACTTTTATGTTGATAGATGAGATTGCTCGGGCAGAAAGTTTGACTGCCACGCTGCGTGATGTTTCTGATAGTTTTAATGTGCAAATCAAATATCTTGGGGTTATAAAAAATCCAGAAAAATACGCTATTTTTAACGGTGTCAATGTTTTGTTTTTGCGTGAAGTTGAACTGTTAATAGATAAGCAAAAAGTGGTAACAGCTAAAACTTTTTGTGCTGACAGTAGTGTTTTTTGGAGAAAAATATTGATACAAGAAAAAAGACCGCTTGGCGATATTCTTTTTAATAATCCAGAAATTAAACGAACAAGCTTAACAGTGCAAAAATATTTCTATAACGGTATAGAACTACCGTATCGTCAAGGAATTTTTGAATATTTAGATGAAAAATTATTGATTGAAGAACATTTTCTCCCCGAAATTAAGTTATTTTGCGATGACTAGAACGATAAAAATCGGCAAATGGACTTACGGCGGTGATTTTCCTGCTTTGTATCTTGCGCCGATGGCGGGGATTAGTGATTTACCGTTTCGCCGTATTTGTTTGCAATGCGATTGTGATGTGGTTGTAAGTGAAATGACTGACGCGCGTCCAGAATTGCTGGCGACTGAACGGACAAAACGGCAAATTGCTTTTGGTGATGAAAATGCGCCCAAAATTGTGCAACTTGCGGGCGGAAATGCTTATTTGATGGCGGAGGCTGCGCGCTTGATGCAGGATTTAGGCGCGGACGCGATTGATATCAATATGGGCTGCCCTGCAAAACGGGTCGGGAAACAATCGGCTGGTTCGGCACTTCTGGCTAGTCCCAAATTGGCGGTAGAAATTATGAATGCGGTGGCAGGGGCGGTAAAAATTCCTGTTTTTTTGAAAACTCGTATCGGTTTTGATGAGGAAAATATCAATATTTCCGATATTGCCAAGGCGGCAGAGCAGGCGGGAGTTCAGGCTATTGCAATTCACGGTCGAACTCGCAAGCAACGCTTTACGGGGCAAGCGAGATATGAGGAGATTGCAGCAGTGCGCAATGAAATAAGTATTCCCGTTATTGTAAATGGTGATATAAATAGCGTAAAGAAGGCAATTTTTTTATCAAAAGAGTATAATTTTGATGGGCTAATGATTGGGCGTGCTGCAATTGGAAATCCCTGGCTTTTTTTCGAGATTAAAGCGGAATTTGCAGGTGAAAAATATACGATAGACCCGCAGAAAAAACGACAAATGGTGCAAGAACATATTTGCGCAATCCATAATTTTTATACCGAAAAGTTTGGAGTGCCAATTGCTAGAACTCATCTGCATGCGTATTTTATAAAAGATAATAATTATTTAACCGTAAGAGATAAAATAAATACCGCAAACAGTGCAGATATGCAGCTTGCAATTATTGATGAATATTTGTTGCAAAGTGAATAAAAAACGGCGGAAAAATATTCCGCCGTTTTTTATTCCATATGACATTTAGTCTTTAATGTCAGCCCATTCAAAGTGAATTGTTATATCCAAATCGGTATTTTTTAATGCCTTTCTAACTTGGTTAATAAACCAAATTCCCTTTTTATTTAGGCAGTATTTACCGACTATTGTTATTTGTAGTGGTTTATCTTTTGCTTGTGGATATTTTTCTGCTAGTTCACCGTTTTCGTAGCTGCCTAAATGAGAGTTGAGTTTTTCTTGCAATAACAAGAGGTGTTCTTCATCTTGTTGTTTGTTATCTGTCCATTCTAGAGGA
Organism: Cardiobacteriaceae bacterium; assembly: GCA_017484165.1. GTDB lineage: Bacteria > Pseudomonadota > Gammaproteobacteria > Cardiobacteriales > Cardiobacteriaceae > RGIG9182. The sequence continues at coordinate 16,319 of JAFUTP010000011.1, forward strand.
TCAGTTATAACTAAAACAACACGATTATCTTTAATGCCTACAATATCAATTTGTTGTTTATCATAGATGCTCATTTGTTTCTTCCTCTTGTTTTACCTTGGTTGGGGCGGATTATTTTGACATCTGTCGGTGGAATTCTAGTTCCGCCTTCGAAACTTGGTTTACCTTTACCTACAACTGTTGCTCCACTTTTTTTGATTTTGGGAAAAGCTTTTGCTTGATTTTTTGTAAGGGGTGCTGTTTCAGAAGATTTACACTCTATGTATGCCGTATTTCCGCTAGTATCTTTGCCGACAATATCCAATTTGGTTTTTATTCCACTTTCTGTTTTAACTGTGATTTGTGGTACTTGTTCTGTTAAATTTAGTGGATTTTCCTGCTGCACTTGTTGCTCCCAAGCATCACCTTTTGCCTTATTAACTTTAACTTGCTCCTGTTTTGATACTTTCTGAACTGCTTTTTGGTCTTGTTTTATAACCTTTCTTGCATCATTAAGCTAATCAACCGCATTGGCAACTTGTTGCCCCTTTTTAACTGCTTTTACTGGGGGTATTGCACCTGCAAGAGCCCAACTCTTATCCCAAAAACCTTCTGCCTCTTTTAACTCTTGATATGCACCGTAAGGCGAAAAATCTTTGGC
>JAFUTP010000012.1 GCA_017484165.1 Cardiobacteriaceae bacterium
AACGGGAAATTTTTTCCACTCTTGTTCTAATTTTTCGATTTCTAAACCTTCGAAAAGTTCTTTTTTGCCTTGAAAATATGCCTCCAAAGTTGTAACAAGAAGCGATTTTCCAAAGCGGCGCGGACGGGAGAGAAAAAATGCGGTATCGCTATGCGTCATTTTGTAAATCAGGGCGGTTTTATCAACATAGACGGCATTTTCTTCCCGCAAAGTCGGAAAATGAGAAACGGCGGTGAGAATTTTGCGTGGGGTCATAAGCAATTATTAAATTGAGCTATTGATAATGCAATTGTAGAGCAAAAAGTATGAAAGTGCTGTCGCTTTTTGTTGCTTTTTTTAATTTTTCTCGTAGATGATTTCCTTTTTTTTTTTTTTTGGAACTTTGTTAGCAAAAATGTATAAAAAACCGCCGATTGCCTGAAAACATCAGCGGTGTCTGGAATTTTACAGTCTTAATCCCCGTGTGTTGGGGCCATATTTCTAATCGCGGCTGTCAGTTTTTTCTTGTAAAATCAACGAGTTAGAAGATTGGTTTCCAATAATCATTCTCATCTATGATTTAACTCCGAATACTAACAAAATGTGATTAAAAACGCTGCGCATTATAACAGTATTTTTGGGTTTGTCAAATTGTTTATTCGGAATTTTTCTTGTTATTTTCATTGTTTACTTCTTCTTCTGTTTTATCTTTCTCAACTTGATGCTGAATAATTCCGTGTTGGAAGACAATTCCTTCTGGAAGAATTGGTTTTCCCCAGTTATGGATTTCGGTATTTTCGGGTAGCTCATAAATACGGACATCGTCTTCTTTATTGACAATTTCCCAGAGTTTTTCCTTGCATTCTTCGTAAAACTTTCTATCGCCTTGCAGTAAAAATACGCTATTTTGCAGATGCAAAGCATATTGACATAAATGTTGATAAGCTTTGCGCAAACGGGATTTATCTCGAATGTCGTAGGCAATAATCCATTTCATTAGGGCGCGTCTAAAAATTCGTCATTTTGAGCTGTGGGCGAAAAATCTCTCGGCAGTTCCTTCGCTGCGTTCAGGATGACGAGGGTAAAAATAATTTGTTAAACCGTGTAGTTTGACTACATTATTATCACTTCCAATCTAAAAACTCTACTTTGAAATCATTTTCATCAGCTTTGAAAAAGGTTTGCAATCTTTTAAGCAGGAGTTGTCCGTCTTCTCGTAGCGGTCGCTCGATTTCGTCGAAAAAGTTTTGTATTTCTTGATAAAACGCAATCCGTCCCGCTTTGCATAAAAAACAAGCATCATTTTTCTTGCTGAAATGCTCAACTCGGATAATTTTTTCACGGAATAATTTGTAAGCAAAACGGTCATATTGCGGTCTAAGTCCTTCGATTAAATCCGATGCTAGACTTTCTCTACCGTGTGAAAGACTGTGCAAAAAACCAATCGCAGGATCAAGACCTAAAAGATGAATATATCGCACCGCCTCAAAATGCAAAAGCGTATACCCCAAAGACAAAATTACATTAAACGGATCTTTGGGCGGACGGCGGTTGCGTCCCGTAAAGTTTAAGGATGGCGGCAAAATTTTTTGCCAAAGCTCAAAATATTGCTTGGCAAGTGCGCCTTCCAATCCGCGTAGAGTTTCTAAATTGTCGGCATTGAGAATTTCGCTAAAAATTTCAGGTGTGGAAGAAGAGGGCGCAAGTTCTGAATTTTCCGCAATAAATTCCAACTGTAAACGGGCTTTTTTCGCTATCCAAAACTTTGCTTGACGGTTACAAAAATCCGCATCAACACTAGCCTGATATTGCACAATCCGCCGCTTAGCATCGAGTTTTTGGTTGGGTAAAAGCATTGTCGGTTTTTTATGTAGTCCTGATAAAACTAATAGCCAAAACCTAAATCACCGAGCTTACCGAGCAGACTAGCGGACAAATAAATTGAACCGTGAATGCAAATTCTCTCCAACAATTTAATTGGCACACTTGCGATTTTTGCGCCAGTTTCTTTTTCGCTGAAAATTAGAGTGTCGGAGTCAAAGGAAAGTTCGCTGTTACGGCGATCGATGAATAAGGTGGTCATTAAATTAACTCACAATAAACGGGTGATACTGCAAAGGCTTTGCCGAACCATATAAGATGAATTTTTTCGGACGCAAAAAAGATAAACATCGGTCATCGTCTGTTAATATTTTTTGCACTTGTGCTACCAGCTTTTGATGTTCTGCTTCATTTAACCAACATTCATAAAGCGAATCCTGACTGCCGATAGCATAAGCTTTGAGAATTTTGCGTAATTGTTCTTGCTGATTTTCATTGCAAATGTCGTAGGCAAAAATGTATTCCTGTCGTTTAGTCATTATTGAGATATCTTATGATTTATTTTATATGTCGCCATCAAGGCACTATTGACTGGGTTAAAAGTCGAAAAAATATCAAAATAGATGTATTTTTAGATCATTTAGATTTCAGAGAAACCGAAATTTGTGCAGAAGATACGGTGATTGGCATTTTACCGATAGATATCGCCGCCCAAATCTGTGAAAAAGGGGCGAAATTTTATGCCCTGAAAATACATCAGGAATTATCCGAAAGAGGGCAGAATTTTTCTGCCGACAACTTGGAAAAAATGAATGTATCCCTGCGCCGTTTTCAAATTATCGATTTGGAAGAGGAGTTATGAAAAAATTGCAAGATAAAGCCATTACTGCATCGATATATTATATATAAAAATAGCTAAAATAAATAAAATTTCTATATTTACAGGGAAAATACATGCATACCATAACCTCATCACAGGCGCAGAATAATTTTGGTGCAATGATTGATAAGGCTCAAAGAGAAATAATCTCATTAACTAAGCACGGGCAAGTTGTAGCAATGATGATGTCGCCAGAAGTATTACAGGATTATATTGACGGTGTATTGGCAGAACAAGTCAAACAAAAGGAATGCTAACGGTTGAAGAAAGTAACGCTGTATTAGATAAATATAGAGAAAAACTATGTCAAGCTGAAACATTTTTATCACAGTCAGTCGTAAAAATGTAGTGTTTTGAAATAGTTGATTATGGTTGCAAGCTTGTATCAACATTAACCACAATATTTAAGTTATGCATTAACTTGTGCATTGTTCTCCAAGAAGGTTGTTCGTCGCCATTGATAATATGAGTTAAGTTGTTTTGATCGATTTGCGTTTTTTTTGCTATTGCTGCAAGTCCGTGAGTTTTTATGACATTACCAAGTGCTGCGATAAAAATATCAGGGTTTTCATCGTTAAATGCATCTGCCAAAAATTCGTTAATTTCTTGTTGGTTATTCAATAATTCTGCTGGGTTTAATGGGCTGAAGTGTGTCATTTTGCTTGCTCCTTATATTCTTGCCAAATTTGTTTGGCGTGCAGTATGTCTTTGTGTTGAGTTGATTTATCACCGCCATTGGTAAGCACAATAATTTTGCCGTTATCGATACCAAAATACAAACGGTAACCAGCACCGTAATGTATGCGCATTTCGTATATTTCATTACCTAGCGATTTGTAATCTCCTAAATTACCTAACTCTGCTAATTGCAAACGCTTGACAGTAAAAATAACAGCATTTCTTTTTAATCCAACGCATAAATTCATCGGATTTGAGTAGTTGATATTTCATAAAAAAATAGCTAATTTATTCTAGGGCGTGTATAACAATTCGTCATTTTGAGCCGTAGGTGAAAAATCTCTATCGGCAGTTCCTTCGCGCTGTTTAGGATGACGAGAGTAAAAAATATAACTAACCCTAAATTTAGATGCGCCTCAAGATTATAAATATGCTAATAAAAAAACGCCCCCGAATGGAGGCGTTTTTCTTTTTAGTTGTAACGGTTACATAGCCGTTAAGTTTCTTACCATTGATATCCAGCACCGAGTGAGCCGCCGAAGTTCTTACGAGAACTGCCGCTCGCGGTTGCTTTCAATACCCAATGACCGTTGTCAGAGATGGTTGATAAGCCGAAGGCATAGCCTTGCTCGCCTTTGTAATGTCCGCCTGCAACGGCAAACATACTCTTACCAGGCAAATATGCTTGTGGCAAGCCAGCGGTTGCGATTGCTTGTGCTACACCGCCACGGGCATCTTGATCAACATCGTCGATACGGTTATAAACAGGTGATAAATCAGGTTGTTTTGCATTGATAACCGTAGTTTGTTGTTTCATTGGGTTACCGTTTGCATCCAAACGCACATCTGGATCGCTTGCGTTGTTAGTTGCGCCACCAGCATTGGTTACATACAACGGATTACCAGCTGCGTCAGTGTTATCTTGATATGTGAGATAGACATTTTCACCCGCTTGGATACCTTCGGCATAACCTGGAACGGTATCGAAGGTTACGCTATTGCCATCAACGCGTGCGGTTGTGCCTTGACCATCAATAAAGTTCAAAGCTCCTGCTTTATTGCCCAATTTCACTAAATTAGCGTCAGTTGGAGCAGCACCGTTGCCTGTTACATATACGCCAGAATTCGACAATGCACTGAATAATTGTGAACCGTTGATTGCATCAGTTGAAGTAGCAGAAATTTCACCAGCCGCAACACCTGATACACGGCGAACATCACTTGCATTACCAACAGACACCATACCAACGGAAGTAGCACCTGCAAAACCGCCGTAAGTAATATCGCCAACGGTTGCATCATTAACTGTGCCAGTTGCACCAGCACCTTTTGCATCTTGACCTGATTTATCGCCCAAGAATACAGAATTTGCAGCCGTATTAGTGATATTGCTACCGAGTGCGAAAGTGCTGTCAGTTGCGATGTTGTTGTCATTGCCGATTGAATAGCTACCGTTACCAGTTATGGTTGTTGGGTCGCCGAATGCACCGCTACGATTTCCGCTTACGATATTGCCCGTGCCAATCGAAATTGATTGTTCTCCCGTTGCTTGTGCACCGTTACCGAGAGCAATTGAGCTTTCACCATTAGCCTGTGCCTTGTAACCGATAGCGGTTGAATAAGCACCAGTAGCACTTGCATCAACAGAATTATGATTTTGTGCGACAGGTTGTTGATTACCGTCATTGGTATGGAAGAACTTAATACCTTGTTCATTCATTTTGCTAACGGCTTCAACCACATTGTTGGTTAAGTATTCACCTTGATCTTGAACATTGTAGGTTTTCAGGGTGTATGTGTTGCCGTCTGAACCTGTGGTAGAAACAACATTACCGATTGAGTTACCGTTGTTATCAGTGATTGGCTTACCATTTTCATCGGTGGCAGGAGAAGAACTTGCCGCACCTACGGTATCCAATAATTGGCTAACATTCACACCGTCTGTTGGGTTTTCACCAGGTTTCATATTGACAACTTTGGTATCACCCACGCTTAAATTACCGTCTTGGTTAGACACGGTAACAGATGGTTCATTTTTACTTTTATCGCCGTTAAAGGTGATGTTGCCTTGTTCGCCGTCAATGGTTACAGGTTTTTTGTTGGGGTTGTTAGCGTCAGGTTTGCCGCCCACATTTACCACATCATTCAAGCCCACTTGAACATTGGTGCCATTAGGCGTTTCTTGTTTGGTAACGCTGGTATTTTCATCGCCCACAAAAGCCACGCCTGCACCTGGCGTTTTTTCCACACCGTCAATGGTGGTGGTACTGGGTTTGCCAGAACCGTCATCAGCGGTAATGGTAAATGGATTGCCGTTGCCTGAACCGCCATCAACCACATATTGACCATCACTGTTAATGGTTACAGGTTTGCCTTTCGGATCAACAATGCTCACCACATAATTACCGTCTTTATCAACGGTTAATTGTTTGCCGTTGCTATCCACAATTTTGGCGTTAAAGGTAAATTCTTTGCCGTTTTGGACGATATTCATACCGTCCCCAGCAATGAATTTCACTTCGTTGCCTGCGGTAACTAATTCACGGCTTGCACCGCTGTTTGTGCCTTTGCCTTGAACAGCACCAGAAGTAACAAACCAACCTGCACCGTTGATAGCTTTTTGCACATCACCTGCGGTTACCAAAGAGTTAGTATTAGCAGGAGCATTAACCACACCGTTGGTAACGGTTAAAGGCGAAGTGTTGGCGTCAAATTTAATTACGCCGTTGTCATATTGAGCATTAACGGTATCGCTATTACCAAATGTAACCGTATCGCCGTGTTGAACAAAGTCTGCGGCTTTTGGATTGCCTTTATCGTCTGTACCTACTTGCAAATTCCAACCAGCATTCAGCACATCGCCCAAAGTTGCGGCTTCGTGTTTGGCTTTGTCGTCAAAGTTTTTCGGATCGTTGGCGGTATTCATTGCTGTATCGCCGTCTTTTTGCTCTTCCAAGTGTCCCTTTACATTGGTAATTGAACCTTGTGTATCGCCAAAGTCGATATTACCTGCGGTAATATTGGTAACTGGGCTACCAGTTTTATCACCACCAATTTTCAGGTTGCCTGCGTCCGTTAAATCGACTGTATCGCTCAAAGACACATCGTAAGTCGGATTACCGTTATTGTCTTTGGTTTCAGTCAATTTCAGGTTGCCGTCTTTACCACCTGTTTTTTGATCTTCCGCAGTTTGACCGCCATTCACAGTTACGCCTGTTACAGTGTTACCGTCCGCACCGCCAACATTGTAGATTTTGCCGTCTGCACCTGTTAATTGAGTGGCATTGCCGTTATTGTCTGTACCAGTTACATGCAAACCAGTTACGGTGTAAGTGGTTGCACCATTTGCGGTTACAGGATTAACTTGAATACCGTCCCCTGCTTGCACTACGGTGCGAGAGCGTTTAATTGCGTCTTCAATGTTATCAGCACCAGTATCGGCAATATTTTTGCCGATAATTGTGCCGATTTCGCCGTAAGCGTCATCGGTATTCACAGTGAAACTTTTACCGAGAACACCTGTGCCGCCTGCGATTGAGCCGTCCGAATTAACCGTACCGCCACCTGCCAAAGAGTAGCCCATATTATCCACAGCCAAACCCACTGTATATAACTGGTCGCCATTGACAGCGTCTGTCGAACCTCGTTCGGTGCGACCTGCGGCAACGCCTTTAATTTGGCGTAATTGACCACCTTCAGCCCCCACATTAAAGGTTGCTACTGGTTTATTTGCAGCGTCATTAACTCGCCCTTCGTTCGCTTCACTCAAACTGCTTGAACGGAAAGTAAATTGATTTGGATTAAAGTCAGAATGGGCTGCTGATGCAGTAACAGAACCTGAACCAATTACAACCGCATTAGGAGTTCCTTGTGTTACTTTCAAATTAGTGCCGATAATCACCATATTTTCGGCACGATTAGGCGAGGACGAGCCACTACCAATAACAACATTGCCTTCACCAAAGTTACCAACTGTTGTATCTTTACCAATAGCAATACTGTTTGTAACACCATTGTTAATGGCGGCACTTTCACCCACAGCAACAGAACCTGTGGAATTATTTGCCACACTTGCCGCAGTGGCAGCATTGCCATCAGAGTTAGCCACAACGGGGATAGAAACCGTGTATTCTGCACTGTTGGCATTGCCCGAAGTATCTTCAACTTTTATCGAGCCTTGACCAACAACCGATACAGGCGTATTTGGACCTGTAACATCGTAAATGTCGCCACCTAATTGATAGGTTTTGTTACCCACTTTCACTGATTTGGCTTTATCAGTGCCTGTGGCTTCTTGTTTTGCGTCTTTATCGGCATAGAACACCACATTTGCCGACAAATCAATTTCGCTATTAACACCGTATGTATTTGTTGGCGTAATAGCAATGGATTTATCTGTTGAAGTGAAATTCACCGTATCGCCGTGGGTAACAAAATCCACTGGCAAATCATTTGCTTTTAACCCCCAGCCAGCGTTGAGTACATCGCCCAAAGTGGTGGCTTGGTTTGTTTGGCTTGACCAGTTGCTTGGAGCATTATTAGTAGGCATAGTAGTGTTGTTGCCCACTGTGTCAAAATGGGTTTTCACGCCGTCAATTACTCCTGCGTTGCTGGTTGAGCCGTCTGCATTTGTGAAAGTAATCTTGCCGCCATTTGCTGTGCCGTCAATTACCACAGGTTTATCGCCACTTGCAGGGTCTTTTGACGCTGGTGTACCAATAGTAACCACATTTGCCAAGTCAAACGAAATATTGGCATTATCAGGATTGCTTGCGTCCGTTGTTTGATTGATAACAATATTATCGCTATCCTTCAGGTTGCGTGTATCATTTGGTTTGCTTGCAGCTTCATCATTTACGGTTAAGTTCCAGTTGTTTTCACCTGAACCGCCACCTTGTGGTGCTGCGAAATTGTAGGTTTTATCCCCCACAGTAACACTAACGGCATTGCCATTGCCATCGTCTTCGTATGTAGGCAACACAGCAAACAACTGACTGCCGTTGATGGCGTCGGTGCTTGTTGCGGAGATTTTACCCGCAGCCACACCAGACACACGGCGAACATCACTTGCATTACCCACGGAAACCATACCAACGGAAGTAGCACCTGCAAAACTGCCGTAAGTAATAGCACCAACAGTAGCATTGCTCACTGTACCAGTTGCACCTGCACCATTTGCGTCTTGAGCTGATTTATCACCCAGGAATACGGAATTTGCAGCCGTGTCGGTGATATTGTTGCCGAATGCGAAAGTGCTGTTGGTGGCGATGTTGTTGTTGTTGCCGAGTGCACCAGAACCAGTAGCGAAAATTGTATTCATTGCACCAACAGCAGTCGATTTTTCATCGTAGATGTTATTCAACAGACCGAAAGCACTAGCAGCAGTCCCGCTGACATTATTTTCCGCACCATACGCGGAAGATGCCATACCACTGGCAGTATTAGTAAAACCTATGGCATTTGAAAAAGTACCACTTGCAATAGAAGACTGACCAACAGCAAGAGCAGAATAACCGCTTGCTTCTGTTGCTTGATACGGGCTTTCACCGTCATACTCGCCACCTACAATTTGGCTGTTGATTACCTGTATGTTCCCATCTAATACATCCTCTAAAATTTTTACTCTCTTAGTGGATTCCACTTTATTCTTACTTAAAAAATCAATATATTCTTCTAAAGAATCTTTTATCTGATCATTTTTTTTACTACTGATATCATCACCACCAATAGCGATAGCACCATATCCTGTTGCTATCGTATTTGCACCCAATGCAATGGATTGACCACCGGTTGAGACGGCATAAGCACCGATAGCAATGGTCTGACCATCCTGCTGGTGTGCTGCCGCAGCTTTTTTACCAATAGCAATACTCTCTTTAGCAGATGCTGATGCACCATTACCAATAGCAACAATATCACTACCAGATGCTGTCACTTGCCCACACATAACTTTGCCACTCTCATAGTAACAGCTACTGTTATCAGCAACTGCCACGCCCGCGACTGTCATTAAGCCAGCGGCAGCAATTGCCCCAACAACAGAACTTTTGCCTGATGATTTAGTGTGTGTTTTTGCTGTTTCACACACAGCAACCCAAGTATCAGTGGTTTCGTTGTAAACCGTACGGTAAATTCTATTTATGAATAGTTCTCCAATCAAAAATTAGTTCAATTGTCCAGAGCCTTCGACTTCAACTTCTACCCGACGGTTCGGTTGTAAGCAAGCAATCAATTCTTTACGAGACATTCTTTCTTCACAAGCTACTACTTGCTGTGATTTGCCCATACCTTGTGCGGTAATCACATTGGCTGGCACGCCATGTTCGATTAAATATTGACGGACGGTTTCTGCACGGCGTTCGGACAATCCTTGGTTGTAAGTAACGCTACCCAAACGGTCGGTGTGTCCTGTAATGCGCACTGCACGCAAATCATCGAAACGAGTTAAATGCGCAGCTAAATTGTCTAATTGCGCACGACCTTGTGGTAGCATTTGATCCGCAGAAGATTTATCAAATGCGAAGAGGGCATCAGCGTCCAATGTGTAGCGTTGTGTTTGCGGTTCTGGTTGGCGAGCTTGCGGCGGACAAGCAGCATCAATCGGTTCAACAGGATTCCAGTGGAATGTTTGCGCGAACATATCTTTATCGAACACCACTTTATATTGGCAAGTGGTTACATCGTCCGTGCCTTGACCTGGCGTGTAAAAATGGAAAACATAGTTCCATTCGCGTGGTCGCCAACCGTCGTGGTATTGCGGACGACCGATTAAGTAATACAACTGGTCTTTGGTCATACCGTGACGGACTTGCGACAAACTTTGTAAGTCAGGGAAAGTGCCTTTCTTTTTGTTGAATGTAGTGCCAGTCGGAGATTTCCATTTAAGATTTTCCGCTGTGCCATCACTGTTGATTTTTGTGCCTGTGCCACAAGCAGTGAGAGTGAGAGTTGCAGCCAAGCAAGCGGCTAGCAAAGATTTTTTTGCCATAGATATACTCCTAAAATTCGCAAAAAAACAAACAAAAAATTAGCGTTACGGTTAGGCAACGCTGCAAATAAATCGCCGTGATTATAGCTGTTTTTTATACTAATATTTTTTATGAAAAAATGTTCATTTTTTAGCATTTTGTCTTACTTATGGTTTTGTAAAAAATGGCTTGATTAAAATAAAAAACTGATGTTTGCTTAATGTCAGTCAATGCAATATTTCGCTTACAAATGAAGGATAATTTATGGCAAATTTAACTATTCATAATGTCTCATCTGAAATTCATAATGCAATTAAATCTCGCGCAAAAAAATCAGGCAGAAGCACAGAAGGAGAAATCCGTTTTATTCTGGAACAAACCTTAATGCCGCAACAACGACCAAATTTAGATGATGTGTTTGAGCAATTTCGACAAAGAACAGGCGGAGTGGAATTGGAAAATTTAAGAGATAAAGACATTGTCGATGCTTTGGATTTAACAATATGATTTTGTTAGATACGAATGTTGTGTCAGAGTTAATGCGTAGCAATACTGACTTGCAAGTTAGAAAATGGTTGCGATTGCAAAATATTGAAGTGTTGTTTTTATCATCAATAACAATCGCGGAAATTTACTTTGGCTTGAATAAACTTCCAGACGGAAGAAAAAAGAATTTACTGCAAGAAACTTTTGCTGATTTAGTTTTGCCATCTTTTCAGGAAAGAATTCTCTGTTTTGATGAAAAAGCTGCACTCTCATACGGTTTGTTGCGTGCGAATGCGCGTAGCAATGGTTATAGTGTCGCGACAGCTGATGGATATATTGCTGCGATTGCTCATTCCAACAAAGCAACTGTTGCAACTAGAGATGTTTCTCCGTTTATATTTATGGGCTTGAAAGTTGTAAATCCTTGGAAAATATAGACTAGATGTAAATCGATCGGAATAATCAATTACAAGGAGAACGGCTTGGATGTCTGACTTAATCATTTACAACTCCCCCGACGGTAAAGTTAAGGTATCTTTATTACAACAAGAAGGGAATGTTTGGCTCAATCAAAATCAACTCGCAGAACTTTTTGCCACCTCGAAGCAAAATATCGGTTTGCATATCAAAAATATCTTGCAGGACAAGGAATTAGACGAAAAATCAGTTGTAAAGTATTTCTTTACAACTGCCGCTGACGGTAAAAATTACAACACCGCTTTTTATAAGTTGGAAATGATATTAGCAATTGGTTTCCGCTTGCGGAATTTGCGCGGTGTGCAATTTCGCCAATGGGCAAATCAGCATTTGCAGATATTTTTACAAAAAGGCTTTCTCATCGACAAGGAACGCTTAAAAAATCCTGACGGCAGACCTGATTATTTCGATGAATTATTAGCAGAAATCAGGGAAATCCGAGCGAGCGAAAAGCGTTTTTATCAGAAAGTGCGGGATTTATTCGCTTTAAGTCAGGATTATCAAAAAGATGACAAAGCAACACAAATGTTTTTCGCTGAAACACAAAATAAGTTAATTTATGCAGTTACGGGCAAAACCGCCGCGGAATTGATTGTAAGTCGTGCTGCTGCGGATAAACCGAATATGGCTCTAACTTCTTGGCAGGGAAGTAAGGTGCGCAAACAGGATATTTTTACGGCAAAAAATTATTTAACCGCCGATGAGTTAGACAGTTTGAACCGTTTGGTGATTATTTTCCTGGAAACCGCTGAATTTCGCGCTAAAAACCGCCAAAGCATTTTGATGGATTTTTGGCGACAAAATGTCGATAAGATTTTGCTTGATAACGAACAAAAATTGCTTGACGGTAAAGGCTCAATTAGCAATAAACAAATGCAGGAACAAGTCTCGCTTGTTTATGAAAAATTTAATCAACAACGCCGTAATTTTGAAGCCCGTCTTGCCGATGAACAAGACTTGCAAGAACTATCTTTATTAGAAAAAGAATTGAAAAACAGATAAGTATTAGGGATTAGGGCGTGTCTAAAAATTCGTCATTTTGAGCCGCAGGCGAAAAATCTCTATCGGCAGATCCTTCGCTACGCTCAGGATGACGAGATAAAAAATAGAACTGCCCTAAATTTAGATGCGCCCACTAGATATTAAAAACAGGAATACTTTTCACATTTTCAGTTAAAAACATTTCTCTTTCATACATACAAATAATCCCGCCCGCGCTTAAATTTTCGATAAGCGAAAAATTTTTAATCATTGATTTATTAGGATTTGCGCTCAGTTTTATTTCAATTGCTTGTAGTTGTCCGTTTTTTTCGATGAGTAAATCGATTTCTTTGCCTAATGTATCGCGATACCAATAAATGAATGGTCTTTTTCCGTTGTGAAAATAGCTTTTTAATATTTCCGATACGACGAATGTTTCAAAAAATGCACCGTTCATTGCTCCTTTTTGTATGACTTCTGCGCTACTCCAGCCTGTCAAATAAGCACAAAGTCCCGTGTCAAGAAAATAAATTTTCGGCATTTTAGTCATCCGTTTATTGATATTTTTATAATACGGAGGTAATAAATAAACCAAATTTGAAGCTACTAAAAGTGATAACCAATTTTTAGCTGTCGGCTGGGAAATTTCTACCTCTTTTGCTATTTCCGAATATTTCAAAACTTGCCCTGTTCTAGCAGCAATAACACGGATAAATGTCAAAAATTTTAACTCATCCGATATAAAATTTAGTGCTCTTATGTCTCTTTCAATATATGTTCTCAAATAAGAACCATAAAAAATATCTCGGTCAATTTCTTCTTGATTATTTAATGCTGGATAAAAGCCGTTGTAAATAGCTTGAAATATTTCATTGATGGAATAAATTTTTTTTGTTTCCCGTTCGGTTTCAACATCGAAAGGCTGACTATATTTATTCCCTGCAATTTCTGATAAAGAAAAGCCAAGCAAATCAATAATTCCTACTCGACCTGCTAGCGTTTCAGAAATGTTTTTCATCATCTGAAATTGCTGCGAACCCGTGAGCCAATATTGTCCCTTTTTGTCTGACATATCCACCGCTAATTTGATATAGGAAAGCAATTCGGGGGCATATTGAATTTCATCGATAATCAGCGGAGTAGGGTGATTTTTGAGAAACAATTTCGGCTCGTTGATTGCCATTTCTCTTTGGGTTAAATCATCGAGGGAGACATAATTTCTGTTTTCGTCGCAGTGTTTAAGCAAAGTGCTTTTGCCAACTTGTCTTGCGCCCGTAACCAGCAAAACCTTGAATTGCTGCGAGAGTTTTGTAACCGTCTCTTCCGCTGTTCTTGCAATATACATAGTCATAATCTTAAAAAACTGATTTTTCTAAAATGCCATTTTATAAAAATCACATTTTTCATAGCGAATACAAAAAAAATCCGCCGAATAAAAACGGCGGATTTATATTTTAAGCCTGCGGTTAAGCTTTATGGTGCATCTAAAATTTATTTTTTTACCATCGTCATCCTGAGGGCAGCGAAGGATCTGCTGATAGAGATTTTTCGCCTACGGCTCAAAATGACGAATTTTTAGACACGCACTTTAATTAAACGAATAGGTGTAATTTAAGAATAAACCGTAGTTATTTGTCTTCAACTTGCTGGAATTATGAATGGTGAAGTTGGAAGTTGGAGTGGCATAACCGTAAGAATATATATCTTTTGCTTTATAAGAAGTTCGGTCGAGTTTGAAGCCCATTTCCAAAGCTTGCCGTTGGTCGATGTTATAAATTCCGCCGATTTTTGCTCCGTAGAGGAAGCCGCTGGTTTTGTAGCTGTAATCTCCGCCTAATTTCAAACTAGATTTACCGAGATACACGCCGAATAAGCCTTTCCATCTTTCGTTGAAGCTAGGGGTGTAATCTGCACCGATGATGTAATCCTGACTTTTCCATTTTTTCGAACCGTCATCAAACCACAAATCTCCCCAATAAGTTTCTTTGGTTTTGGAGTTGTATTGATAACTTAAATATGCCCGATATTGGAAGAAGTCATAACCGACTTTGGCATTCCAACCGAGGCGCGAACCAGAAACAGAATTTTTATCCGAAGTGTGATTCACCGCCGCGGCATTTCCGTAAGCGGGAATTTCTAAGATAGTTTGATTTTGTCGGTCTTTCAATTTTGAATAAGTCAAATCGCCACCGATACCGACGAAAACTTCTGCCGCAGCATTAGCGCAAAGAAGAGCTATTCCCATTGATGCGAATAAGTTCCGTAAAGTTTTTTTGTTTTTCATAAACATTCCTGTGTTTTATTGATAAAAAATAATTTTTAGATATTCCCAATAATCTATAAATTTTTATAAACGGGCGTATCTAAATTTAGGGCAGTCCTATTTTTTTTCATCGTCATTTTGAGCGCAGCGAAAGATCTGCCGATAGGGATTTTTCGCCTGCGGCTCAAAATGACGAATTTTTAGACACGCCAGAAGCGTATTCATATTACATTGTAAAGCGGATAGCGGCAAGAATAAACAATGCACTTCCTGCTTCAAACATTGCAATTTTTTTCAAATCTTTTGTTTCGTATTTGGCTAATCTTTTAATGCCATTGAAGGCGAATGCGAGCATCATACCTTCGGAGATTAAGCAAAATGCTGCGACGGCAAGCCAGAAATTGGGCAGAAATTTAATCACCAGCAAAAGATGCAAAAATCCTGCGCTGATTGTGCCAGTCGCAATTGCCTGAAATATTTTCGGTTCAATTTCTTCTAAAAAACAAACTCCTTCGCGGAATAAATTCGGGTTTATTCCCAGAAAAATTCCCTCTAATCCGAGATAAGTTGCATATGCCGCGAGCCAAAATTGCCAAGTCATTGCACGATGCCGTCGGTTTTTTTACCGTCGCGGTTGAAATAATCCAAAAATTCGGTTTTATCTTTATCCAAAATCAGGATATTTCCCTCATTGGCAAAGCTTTCGGCATAAGCATTCATCGAACGCCAGAAGCGGTAAAACTCCAAATCTTTACCGTAAGCAGCGGCATAAATTTCGGCTGCTTCGGCATCGGCTTGTCCGCGTTTGACGAGGGCTTGCGCTTCGGCTTTGGCGAGAATTTCGGCTGCTTCTCTTTCGGCATTGGCGCGGATAGCTTGTGCTTTTTCCTGACCTTGTGCTCGCAGGTTACGGGATACTCTTTCCCGTTCAGCCCGCATTCTGTCGAAGACGCGATCGCGAATATCATCGGAAAAATCAACTCGTTTTAGGCGCACACCGACAATTTTTACGCCGTAGCGTTCGCTGTCTTTGGTTAAATTTTCGCTCACGGTATTCATAAACGAATTACGGTCGCCAGAAATAACTTCGGACACTGGACGGCGGGCAAATTCATTGCGCAAACCGTCTTTGACAAGCTGGTCGAGTAGGGTGGCAGCGCGTTCAAAATCACCTTGTACCGAGGTATAAAACCTAGCGATATCGCCGATACGCCATTCCACATAGTAATCAACGATTAAATATTTCTTTTCATTAGTCAGAAACAGTTCTGGATCGACATTGAGCCGTTGAATTCTTTTGTCGAAATATTCCACTTTTTGAATAAACGGCAGTTTTATTTTGAGCCCCGCCGTGCTTGCAGTGTCGGTGAGCCTTGCAAATTGCGTAGTTACCGCGATTTCTTTTTCATTCACGATATAAAGCGAATTGCCGAGCAAAAAGAGCACAATTGCTAAAAAAATCAAAAATCCTGTATGGCTTGCTTTCATTTTTATTTATTCCCTGAAATTTGTATCAATTGCGACTGCGGTTACGCAAACTGCTGCGATATGGCACGGAATTGCCGTTCGCTGTTTTGTCTTGTTGAATGTAATTTGCGTTGTTTTCCGTATTTTTGCTGTCTTTTTGTCGTTCTAATCCGCTTGCGGCAATTTTGTTAGTTTCATCCGTATTGATTTTTCCTGCGATATTGACAATCGGTGTGGCAGCGGAATTGTTGATAACTTTTTGGTTGGAGCGGTAGATTTCCGTCATTGTGTCGAGGTAGAGGCGGTCTTTGAGTGCGGCTTTATTTTTTTCATAGGCACGGTAAATATCGTTAAAGCGCGTGCTATCGGCATTTGCCTTGGCGAGAATTCTTGCGGCATAAGCATTCGCCGCTTGCAGAATTTGTTCCGACTCACCGCGGGCAATCGGTAGGCGTTCTTTGGCGAAGGCTTCGGCTTGCAGGCGTAATCTTTCTTCGTCTTCACGCGCACGGACGGCATCTTCGAAAGCATCTTGCACTTCAACGGGAACGCGGGCATCTTGCAATTCCAAAGCGACAATTTCAATCCCGAGACCGTAAGCATTAACCGTATCGACAATGATTTGCTTGGCTTGTTCTGGCCAGACATTGCGCTTATCGGTTAAAACATCATCGACGGTATTTGCACCGACTACTTCACGGATTGCGCTAGTAACGATGTCATTGAGCACCATCACGGGATCGGCGGCGTTGAATTGATAACGAAAAGCGTCGTTGATGCGATATTGCACGGCAGCTCCGATTTCTACGATGTTTTCATCCTTGGTGAGCATTTGTCCGACGCGCTGATCTTGGGTTGAGATGCTGCCTTTTTGCGTGCGAAATTCACCGATACGCATCGTCGTAATCGTTTGCACATCAACTTTTACGACACTGCCGAGCGGATAAGGAAAATGCCAGTTCAAGCCAGATTTAGTCGTTTCGCTATATTTTCCGAGAAAGAGTTCGATGCCGTTTTCCCGTTCTTTTACGGTGTAAATTCCGCTTAAAAACCAAATGCACAAAAGAAAAGTTATTCCCCAAGAAATCAGTTTTCCGAGTGAAATATCTTCTGGTGGCAATTCATCGTGCGGCGGTGGATTGGAATTATTGCTGTCGCCGCCGTTTCCTCCGTTATTTTCTTCTTCTTCGTTGCCGTCCGCTTTTTCGTTATTTTCCGTTTTATCGTTATCGCTATCCGCATTTGCATCTTGCGGCTCTTTCGGTTTTTTCTTACCGAATAATCTGCCGAAAAATTCATCTAAATCAGGCGGTAGATTGGGATCTTGATTTTGATTAAAAACAATGCTGGCAAGAGATGCGTTTTTACCTGCGATTTGCCAGTGAAAAACCTTGAAAAATAAACGCTGAAAAATATTTGATAGATAGCGGTTAAAGAGAAAGAGGATGTGCATAAGTCTTAAAAATTCTATGGTGTGTCTAAAAACTCGTCATTTTGAGCCGTAGGCGAAAAATCTCTATCGGCAGATCCTTCGCTGCGCTCAGGATGACGAGGAGAAAAATAGAACTATCCTAAATTTAGATGCGCCCTTTAGTGATGGTTTCGAAAACGCCAGATTTGCTAGCAAAAAATTACTTTTCAACTGGCGGATTTGTCCTCAATGGAAATTTACTGGCGATTTTTGCCAATTTACTCTTCGGAATATCAATTTGTAGGCGAATTTCACCGTTATTTTCTACCGTTTGTGCGACTACCGCCTGTTCGCGGTAAAAAATTGCCCGAATTTCACCGTCAGACGGTTGGAGTAGCACTTCACCGCGGTATTGCAAATCCGAGAAATGTTCGCGAATTGCTGCAATTAGCGCATCAATACCTAAACCAGATTTGGCGGAAATAAAGACTTTTTTGCCTTCGGCGGAATCGATAACTTCGGCTTTTTCGCCCGTTAAATCGATTTTGTTATAGACACGAATTTGCGGAATTTTTTCCGCTCCGATTTCCGTTAAAACCTTATCCACCACCGCTTCACGGCTCAAAATTTCATCAACATCTTTTGCGCTACGGTCGATGATATGCAGGATTAAATCGGCAAAAATTGTCTCTTCCAAAGTCGAACGGAAAGCGGCAACCAGCTCGTGCGGTAAGCCGCTTACAAATCCCACCGTATCAACTAGCAATATTTCAGGATTTTTACCGTCAGCGAGTTTGCGGTAAGTAGGGTCAAGGGTCGCGAAAAGTTGATCGCGGGCAAGCACTTGCGAATTGGTCAAAATGTTGAATAGGGTTGATTTTCCCGCGTTGGTGTAACCCGCAAGTGCTACGGTTAGAAATTCCCGTTTATTGCGATTTTTACGCAATTCTGCACGCTGAAATTCCACTTTTTCCAAGCGTTTTTTGAGCTGCTTTATCCGCTCTCCGAGCAGACGACGGTCGGTTTCGAGCTGGGTTTCACCAGGACCGCGCAAGCCGATACCGCCTTTTTGCCGCTCTAAATGCGTCCAGCCGCGCACTAAACGGGTTGAAAGATGCGTCAGCTGCGCCAGTTCTACCTGCAATTTTCCTTCCCGACTTTTGGCGCGAGCGGCAAAAATATCCAAAACTAAACCGCTACGGTCAAGCACACGGCATTGCAGCAATTTTTCTAAATTCCGCTCCTGCGAAGGAGAAAGAGCGGCATCAAAAATCGCTAAATCACATTTGTGAAAATCGACTTTTTCGGCAACTTCTTCGGCTTGTCCTTTACCGAGAAAATATTTCGCATCAGGCACAGGACGGTTAAAAGCAAGAATTTCTAGCACTTCTGCGCCCGCACTTTCGGCAAGGAGTTTTAATTCTTCGCGTGTTGCCTCATCAGGCAATTTTCCCGCGCCGATGGAAATTAAAAGAGTTTTTTCCTTTTCATCTTGATGCACAACGAAATTCTCTTTCGAGCGTGCTTTACCGTCTTCTTGCTCAAATTGATTCGACATTTTTTGTCCATAAAAAAAGAGCCAGTTTTTGCACTGGCTCGCTTGGGTAGAAATAAAAAAATAAATTTAGTAAAGAGGATCAGCTGCTGGCGGAGTATTTTCTGCTTGCGCTGCTTGCTGATTTTCTTGTGCTGGTTGATTTTCTCCTTGATTGCTTGCTTTATCTTGTGGGTCGCGGGCATCATTTAAGTTGATATTGCGAGTTGGAACAATCGTTGAAATCGCGTGCTTATAAACCATCTGCGAAATATTGTTATTGCGTAATAAAACTACAAAGCTATCAAAAGACTCAATTTGCCCTTGCAACTTAATCCCATTGACTAAATACATTGCAACTGGAATTCGTTCGCGACGCAGAGCATTGAGATAAGGATCTTGTAAGAGTTGAGATTTACTCATTTTTTTGGCTCTCCATAAAAGTGAATTGTCATAATGTTTTTTACAAAAAACGCGGGTGATATTAACAAAAAACTAAAAGATGCTGATTTAGCCGATAAATTCATCTTGATGCCAAGCAAAATAAGCTTGAAAAATCAACAACTTTTTGCCAAAAAACTACATTTTTTATGAAAGCAAAACTTATTTTTTTCGACATTGACCAAACCCTGCACCGCAAACAAACGGGATATATGCCAGAGAGTGCCAAAATTGCCATCAAAAGACTGCGTGAAAAGAAAATCTTGACCGCAATTGCCTCTGGTCGTTCGCCTGCGATGTATCCGAGCTATTTAATTTCGATGATTAGGGACGGTGATTTTTCTGCAACCGCGGCGATTAACGGGCAATACAACTGCGAATTTGAAAGAAATTCGGTAAAAGAAATTAGTGCCTATTCAATCCCGCAGAGCTTGATTGGCAAAATTACGCAATATTTTCAAGCACGAGAAATTCCCATCGCGCAAGTGTCGAATGAGAAAATACTTTCTTTTGAACCCGCGCATTCGAGAATTATTGAAGCAATGCAGGGAATTGGTTTGCCCAAATTGCTGGCAGAAAAAACGGAAATTCCCTTCTACCAACTGCTAATTTATGCCGAAGAGGCGGAAATTAAACAGGCAGAGATGGATTTATTATTCCCTGATGATTATGAAACAATGCGCTGGCATAAGTATTGTGTTGATTTTTTACACCGTAACGGGGCAAAATCACGGGGAGTTTTGGATATTTGCAATTATTACGGCATCGCGCCAGACGAAACAATGGCTTTCGGCGACGGTCATAATGATTTGGAAATGATAAAAACTGCGGGTATCGGTGTGGCAATGAAGGACGGAAAAGAGGAAATTCTCGCTGCTGCCGATTACATTACGGGCACGGTCGAAGAAGACGGAATTTATAATGCTTTGAAGTATTTTGGACTGCTGTAAATATAAACTATGAATAATATAAAAAGCCTAATTCACAAGTATTTTGCAAGCTTTTTTGCCTTTTTGGTGATTAAAACTTATTTTCGCAAAATCAGCATTTACGGTGAAGTGAAAAACACCGAAAATCAAGCCGAAATATATCTTTTATCGCATCGTAACGGTGCGGTTGATGGTTGGGTTTATGGATATGCACTTCCCAATGCGATTTTTACTCTTGCCAAGCAATTGCAAAAAAATGTTTTTATTAAGGCTGTTTTTCCTGGAATTGCAATTTTTCGAAAAAAAGATAGTGAAAATTATAAGACGGAAAATATTGCTGCTTTTAAGTTAATGTTAAGAGTGTTAAAAAATAAGCAAAACAGTCTAGCAATTTTTCCCGAAGGAACATCTAGTTTAGGAATTAAACATTTAGCTTTCGAAGATGGCGCAGCGCAGATTTGCCGTAGTTTTATTAGGCAAAATAAAGAAAATATTGCTATAACTCCAGTTGCGATTTTCTATGATGCGCCGACAGAGTTAGGTGGGAAAGTTTATATTGCAATGGGTAAGAAAAATATCATCGAGATAGAAGAAAATATTGCGGAAATCCATAAAATAATTAGCACAAAGATGGAGAAAATTTTAGTTGAATATGATACTGAACAGGCGCAAAAAACCGCGCATCAAGCCGCTTTGATTTTAAGCTTATATGGTAAAAAATATGATTATTTAGAAGTTATATATAAACTACGAAAACAAGCTGAAAAATTAGCAATTATTGCGGAAAAAATAGCTGAATATGAAAACAAATTACCTATCAAATTATTATTTTATAAACAAGTCGAAATTTTTCCAGATAATTTATATATCAGCCTTTGGACAAGCTTGATTACAACTCCATTGGTATTTTTTGCATTTATATGTAATTTATTGCCAGTAATTCTGGGATTTTTCGCGGGCAAAAAAGCCGATGAAAAGCACACCATCTCTTTATTTAGAATTTTGACTGGATATCCATTAGCAATTTTGCAATATGTAATTTTGTTTTTAATTTTGGCTTGTTTTTACGGAGTTCTGTATTCACTGTTATTTATTTTTATTGCGCTATTTTTTAGTATTTGGGGCTTTAATTTATACGGTGCTTGGAAGAAAAATTTATTTTCCGTTATCAATTATCTAAAATACCGCAAAGGTCAAAAAGAATTTCAAGGCTTAAAAAATGAATTGGAAAAAGAACTTAATAATTAACTCTAAAATATATGCCAATGAATATTTATGGGGGGTATTTCTTCTTATTAGCGCAATTCGTTTATTATTTCACTGTGAATATTTTTATTTTGCGCTAACAGTAGTATTTTTATTTAGCCTTTATTTTAATATTTTGTTTTATCAAAAAATTGCGCAAAAAAACAATTATGCTTATATTTTTAGAGCACTTTATTATCTTCTTTTAATGAATATATTTTTTCTGCTATTGCGGGATATTTCAGCTTTAATAAATGAGGGAAAAAAAGACGAATTGCTCTACAATATCGATAAATTTATCAGTAAAGAATATATCGGTATTTACCTAGAAAATTATTCCAATAAGTTTATTACAGAAGTGTTAGCAATAGCTTATTTATTATTTTTTCCGCAGCTAATTTTCTTCTGTTTTGCAACATTGAGAAGTCGAGAATTAACCATTAAATTTTATAGCGGATTATTTTCTCTTTATGCAATTGGATATATCGGTTATATTACAATTCCAGCAATTGGACCCTACGATTTTTTAGCTAACAGGTTTAATAATTTACTAGAAGGGTATAAATTTTATAGTATTCTTGCTAAAACCTATCCGATGGGCACAAATTTCACCGATGTTTTTCCGAGTTTGCATTGTGCAATTAGTGCTTTTAATTTATTCTTCGCTTATAAATTTATGCGTAAATATTTTTATTTTTGGTTAGTTCCAAATATTTTTCTAATTATTTCAACGGTATATTTGCGTTATCATTATTTAATTGATTGCATCGCAGGAATATTTTTGGCAATATTTTGCTTTTATTTTATTGCCGAGAGAGAAAAAATTTATCGATAAGGAGCAACGAAATGCAAGTTTTAGAGTTTAATAATCAACTAGCAAACAGTGTGATAATTTCTGGCGGAAAGGGAGCAAATTTAGCCCAATTAAGTCAAAATGATTTTCCTATTCCAGAAGGCTTTATTATCACATCATATGCTTACCGTGAGTTTATAGTTCAAGCTGATTTAGATTTGAATTTTGACTATGATGATTTAGATAAATTAGAAAAACAGTGTGAAAATTTGAGGCAGACGGTTAAGAATATTGCAATGCCTGAAAATATTGTCCGTCAAATTGAGGAAAAATTGGGGCAATTTGATGAAAATCAGGCTTTTTCGGTTCGTTCTTCTTCGACATTGGAAGACTTGGGCAATAGTGCTTTTGCGGGGGCACACGATACATTTTTGAATTGTCAAGGAAAAGATGAAATTATTTCCAAAATTAAGGAATGTTTTGCTTCACTTTGGCAGCCGAGAGCGGTTTTATATCGCAACAGCCAAGGTTTTCGGCAGGAAAATGCCGATATGGCGGTTGTGGTGCAAAAGATGGTATTTGCCGAAAAAGCGGGAGTTTCTTTTGCTATCAATCCCGTTTCTGGCAATTTCAATGAGCTGGTGATTAACGCTAATTATGGTTTGGGAGAAAGCGTTGTTTGCGGTGAATATGATGTGGATGAATATCATATTTCTAAAAATAATCTAGAAGTTATTGAACAAACTATTGCGGAGAAAAAAATTGCCATAGTTAAAGACGCAATTTCTACCAAAGAGGTAGAAATTGAGCAGAATTTGCAAAATAAAGCTTGTTTAAGCGAATATGAGTTAAAGCAAATTGCCGAATTAAATATAAAAACCAGCCTTTATTTTGCTTTTCCACAGGACATAGAGTGGGCAATTTTTGATGGAAGAGTGTATTTATTACAATCGCGACCGATAACTACTATTTTACCGAATTGGACGCGTGATGAATCCGCTGAAAGGTATCCTAATCCTATTACACCGCTGACTTGGGATTATGTTGATAAGGCTTTTCATACTTCGCTTAAATATTCATTTGAATTGATGAATTTACCGCATTTTACGGGTAAATGGTTTGCGATGTTTGATAATTATATTTACGGCGACCAAAATGCGGTAAATCTTTATATGCAAGCTCCAAAGATGGCAATAAATAGTTTGCAAGATATAGAAAAATTACTACCAAAACTCCAAGAAAAATTTGCTTATGCCCTTGATTTACCGTCTAAATGGCAAGTTAATTTAAATCAATACTTACTCAATCTAGGGGCTTTGAATAATGAAAATTTAGAGGAAAAGGCGATTGCAGAATTGTATCAATTTATGGAGAGGATATTTATCATCGGTGAGGAATATTTTAAGCCGAATATTGCTATTTCTATAACTCAATTTATGCTTTATAAATTGCTAATGGGCTTTTTAGAAATTATTGATAAAGACAATGCTGCAAGTAATTTTGATATTTTGACTACAACTCCAACAAAAACTATTTTAGTCAATAAAGAGATGAGAAATTTAAGCCTAATAGTAGAAAAAAATCAGCAGTTGAGGGAGATGCTATTAACTAAAAATTCACAGGAAATTATTGCGAGTAATTTATTAGAAAAATACCCTGAATTTAAGCTTAAATTCGATAAATTCATTCAAGCTCACGGTCATCGTGAAGTGGAGTTTGATGCTTATATTCCCTGCTGGAATGAAGCACCTTGGATAGTGTTGGATAATATTCGAGCAATTTTGAATAATTTAGATAAAGAGGGGCAAAAAAATAACTCGCAGAGTGCAAAAAATCGCACGGAGTTGATGGTGGAAATTATCTCAAAATTAGATAAAAAAATGCAATCTTTTGTCTGGGAATTTTTGGAATTGGTTCGGACTTACACTATTCTTGATGATGAAGAACATTATCAAACCACTCGCTTAACTCCGATTATGCGGAAAGTTATTTTTGAGCTTGGAAAACGCTTAAAAAATAAACAAGTAGTTATTGATGAATGGGATTTATTCTTTGCCAAAATAGAGACAATTAAAGCGGCAGTTTATGCTGATAAATATGATGAATTAAAAAGAGAAATTATTAAAAATAAAGCGGAATATGACAAAAATAGCAAAATAACTCCAAAATGGAATTTGAATGAAGAGCAAGTATCAATACAACTGAATAATTCAAATCTATTAAAAGGTCGGGCAGCAAGTGCTGGAATTGCCGAAGGAGAGGTATTTTTAGTGCATTCCAGTGCAGATTTTGCTTTATTTCCCAAACAAGCAATTTTAGTTGCAAAAACTACTAATCCAGCATGGACACCATTATTTTACAGTGCTCGTGCTTTAATTACCGAAAGTGGTGGAGTTTTATCACATGGTGCGGTAACCGCAAGAGAGATGAAAATTCCTGCGGTGATGGCAGTTGCCAATGTTATGGGGGTGTTAAAAAATGGTCAGAGAGTTAAAGTAAATGGGAATAACGGTGAAATTGAAATTTTATAAGAGGGTAAAATGAGAGCTTTAACTAAAACAATTGACATATCAGCATTAAGACATAATTACCATTATTTGCAAAATAGAGCAAAGAGTGCAAATGTTATTGCGGTTATTAAAGCCGATGCCTACGGTCATAACGCGAAAATTGTGGCTGAAAATTTGCAAGATATTTGTGAATATTTTGCGGTATCTTGTATTGAAGAAGCATTAGAAATTCGTGAAAATGGCATCAACAATCCAATTATTTTGCTGGAAGGGGTGTTTAATTGTGATGAATTACCTTTATGCCGCCGTTTTAATTTCTTACCGACAATTCATAATAAAGAGCAATTAATTTGGATAAAGCAAGATAATTCTAGCGCAGAGGGTGATTTAAATATTTGGTTAAAGGTCGATTCAGGTATGCATCGACTTGGTTTTCAAGTTGAAGAATTAACCAATATTATTTCGCAAATTAAGGCATTAGAGGGTAATTTTCCCTTAAAGTTTGAATGTCGCGGATTTTTAAGTCATTTTGCCTGCGCGGATATGGAAAATACAGAGCATTTTTATCATCAACTAGAAGTATTAAATAAACTCGATTTACCAAATAATTGGGCAAGAAATTATGCCAATTCTGCGGTTATTTTGCGTTATCCTGAAAATGGCTTTGAATATAGCCGCGCAGGAATAGCTCTTTATGGTATTTCACCTTTTGAATTGCAGGCAAAAGATAAATATGAATTAAAGCCCGTAATGCAGCTTGCAACGGAAATTATCGCTACACATTATTTGCAAAAGGGAGAAAGCGCAGGTTATGCGCAAGGTTTTGTCGCAGAAGAAGACGGTTATATTGCCAGCATTGCGATTGGTTACGGTGATGGTTTTCCGAGAAGTATCAATTCCAATTCCGTGCCAGTTATGATTGAAGGACGAAAATACCGTTTAGTTGGCAAAATTGCAATGGATATTAGCCTAGTATGGTTAGGAAAAGATAACTATAAAACAGGCACAAGAGTGGAGATTTTTGGGAATAATTTATCGATTGAAGAGGTCGCCGATTGCGCGCAAACTATTCCTTACACTTTAACTACCGCATTAACCAAACGGGTGAAATTACAGGTGAAAAAGTAAAAATCTTATATGAAATGTTATATAATTTAAGCTTAATTTTTGCTTAATTTTTCTGGGAGACTTAAAAAAATGGCAATTAAAAATGATATTTGGATTTCTCAAATGGCGAAAGAAAAAGAAATGATTAAACCATTTGAGGAGAATTTGATTTCTGAAATTGACGGTAAAAAGGTTATCTCTTACGGCACTTCGAGTTATGGTTATGATGTTCGCTGTGCGGGGGAGTTTAAGGTTTTTACGAATATCAATTCCGCGATTGTTGATCCGAAAGCCTTTGATTCTAAAAGCTTTGTCGATGTGAAAAGTGATGTTTGCATTATTCCGCCGAATAGTTTTGCGCTGGCAAGAACGGTGGAATATTTCAAAATTCCTCGTGATATTTTGACGATTTGTGTCGGAAAAAGCACCTATGCCCGTTGCGGAATTATTGTCAATGTAACTCCGTTAGAGCCTGAATGGGAAGGTCATATTACCTTGGAGTTTTCTAATACCACTCCATTGCCCGCAAGAATTTATGCCAATGAGGGAGTAGCTCAAATCTTATTTTTGCAAGCTGATGATGTTTGCCAAACTTCATATAAAGATAGAATGGGGAAATATCAGGGGCAAACAGGGGTAACTTTACCGCGGGCATAGTTGAGTTTATTATCTATAAGAGTAAATAGATCGCAATTGTAAGCGGTCTATTTTTTTAATTTGAGAGTATAAAAAAATATCAAGAAGAGTATAAAAATGCAAAAGAAAATAACCGTGCTAGGAGCAGGAAGTTGGGGAACGGCTTTGGCGATGCAGCTTGCGAAAAATAATAATGTTGTCAATCTCTGGTCGCACCGTCGGGAACAGGCGGAAATTTTGCAAACTTCGCGACAAAATCAGCGTTATTTGCCCGATATTTTCTTTCCTGAAAATTTAACCGTAACCGCTGATTTGGATGTTGCTCTGCTTGACAGTAATTTGCTTTTGCTGGTTGTGCCGAGTATGGCTTTTCGTGAAACTCTTGATTTAATTTATCCGAAAATTTTTAATAAAAAAATTCCGATAATTTGGGCGATTAAAGGTTTTGAGCAAGGCACGGGGCGTTTGTTGTCAGAAGTTTTTCAGGAAAAATTTACTGAAAATTATCCGCACGCTATGCTGGCAGGTCCGAGTTTTGCCAAAGAAGTAGCGCAAGGTAAGACAACTGCCGTGTGTATTGCTTCGAAATATGCTCCCGAGCAATTTGCCGCACCGTTTCACGGCGGGAATTTTATTTGTTACACCTCGCGGGATTTGATTGGGGCGCAAATTGGCGCGGCGGTTAAGAATGTGATTGCGATTGCGGTGGGTATTTCGGACGGTTTGGGCGGTGGAGCAAATACTCGTGCGGCATTGATTACGCGCGGTTTGCATGAAATTAGCCGTCTTGCGGTTGCTCTCGGGGCGAATTGGCAGACTTTGGGCGGCTTGGCGGGAATGGGCGATTTGCTTTTAACCGCTACCGATAATCTCTCGCGCAATCGCCGTTTCGGACTTGCTTTGGGGCAGGGTAAAGAT
This sequence comes from Cardiobacteriaceae bacterium, assembly GCA_017484165.1. Taxonomy (GTDB): domain Bacteria; phylum Pseudomonadota; class Gammaproteobacteria; order Cardiobacteriales; family Cardiobacteriaceae; genus RGIG9182. Next base: position 27,525 of record JAFUTP010000012.1, read on the forward strand.
GTGCTTACGGCGCGCTCTGAAATCAATCAGGTGATTGAAGGTGAGGGCGCGGCACACGATGCTTGGGAGTTGGCTTGTCGGCATCAAATTCGTATGCCGATAACCGAGCATATTCATCGTTTGTTGAATAATGAAATTACCGTGCTAGAAGCGGTTAAAAGTTTGTCGGATAGAATGCTTAAAGAGGAATATTTATAGTCTTATTTTCTTAATATTTTTTTTGATAAATTATAAAAATACTTCTTGACAAATAGAAACGGAATATAACTTTTATGAAAAAGATACATAATTTTCTTCTCGCTTCGCTAATTTTAATTTTTGCAATAATTCTTTGGCTTGCTTTTTCTGGTTATGGCGGAAGAATTATGGCTGGTATAAGCACTTTTTCAGCTTCTGATCCTAGTTATCAAGAATTCCCGTTAGGTAATAATAAAACCATAGAAATCAGCTTTAATAATAGCAAAGAGATGGATTATTTATTAGTTTTTCGGGCAGAATTTTTAGCAGAAAAAGTATTTAAGGGTGGCGGTCAGAAGGATTATGATAAAGAAACTGATATGCGGCAAAAAGCTTTTATTGGAGAAGTCGTAACTAGTGAGGATAATTATTCCTTTTCGGTAGATGCTTATCTTGATAATAAGCTGATATTTAGTAAAGAATATAGTCAAAAGAGTGCAAATATTACCGTCGGAGGGGCAAAACCTGATGATAAGAATAATCTAGCAAGACTTCGGGTTTTTGATTTATATTCTTTATCAAAAGGAAATTATCGTTTTGTTATTCATGATAAAAGTGCGAATAATCCATATTTTGCCCAAGTCCGCACCAAAATTGGTATTTATCCTGACCGTAGAATTAGAAAATAACACTAGGGGAAGCATCTAAATTTAGGATTGGTTCTATTTTTACCTTCGTCATCCTGAGCGCAGCGAAGGATCTGTCGATAGAGATTTTTCGCCTACGGCTCAAAATGACGAATTTTTAGATATACCCACTAAAAATAATTGCACTATTGATGAAATATTTTTATACTGTTTTATTTAATCTTTTAACTTACGGCTAATAGTATTTCTACCTATTCCCAGTTTTATTGCTGCCCTGTTCTTGTGATTATTTACAGTCTCTAATGCAGTTTTGATAATTAAATCTTCCACTTTACGGAGATAATTTTGATAAATATCGCTCTCATTGTTTTGCAGCGATTTTTTTACCTCTTCGATTAGAATGTCTTCCCAATTACTAATTTTTTTCTCACTAATTTTTTCTTTATTTTCTAATTGCGGCAAATCGGCAACATCAATAATATCTCCCGCAGTCATAATTGTTAATTGTTGACATAAGTTTTCTAATTGTCGAATATTTCCAGGCCAGGAATAATTAGATAATTTTTCCAGAGCTTGTTTAGAGAGATTTTTCTTATTTATCTTATGTTTAATCGCTGCTTGTTCCAGATGATATTCCAGTAATGAAACTATATCTTCTTTGCGTTCGCGAAGGGGGGGTAAGTCTAATTTTATTACATTTAAGCGGTGAAATAAGTCTTCACGAAATTCCCCTCTTTGCACTAATTCAGCTATATTTTTATGGCTAGCTGCAATTATCCTGGCGCGTGATTTTTTTAACACTCTTCCGCCTATTGAATAATATGTTCCATCGGCTAATGCTCTTAATAATTTAGCTTGCAGCGGAAGAGGGGTGTCGCCGATTTCATCTAAAAATAAAGTGCCGTTATCGGCTTGGGCAAATCGTCCAATTTTTGGCGATAAAGCACCAGTAAAAGCACCTTTTTCATGTCCGAAAAGTTCGCTTTCGGCTAATTCCGCGGGGATTGCTGCCATATTTAAGGCGACGAATTCACCGTCCGCTCGCGGTGAATTATTGTGCAATGCGCGGGCTAATAATTCTTTTCCCGTGCCTGTTTCGCCGCTGATTAACACATTCACCGTGGTTTTGGCAAGTTTGCCGATGGCGCGATAAAGTTGCTGCATTGCGGGTGATGAACCGATAATCCCTGCGCTGATTTTTTCACCCTCTTGCCCCTGTTTTTGGCTTTTTTTGCGCATTGCAAGATTAACTAAACGGCGTAATTCATTTATATCAAATGGTTTAGGTAAAAAATCAAAAGCACCTTGACGGTAAGCATTAACCGAACTATCAACATCTGCAAAGGCGGTGATAATTAAAAACGGTAAATTTGGTCTTTTTTGATGAATAGTTTCCATTAAAGAAATGCCGTCCATTTTTGGCATTTTTATGTCGCTAATAACTAGTGCGGGATAAATTTCATACTCTTCGATATATTCAATTACATCCTTACCATTAGAAAACACCTCACAATGCCAACCGTCTTGCTCTAAACTATCTTGAATTATAAATCGAATTGCATCATCATCATCAACAATCCATATGTCTCTATTATTCATAATTTATTCCCTAACAATAATAATTATTTTCCAATTCAATAATTTTGTGTAAAATTTTTTGCATAATTTATATACGGTAAAAGCAAGACGAAACTGCTGCCTTTTTCGTTACTATTCAATAACTTAATCACGCCGTCGTGGCGATGAGCAATGTCTTGTGAAATCGGTAGCCCCAAACCAGAACCTTCTTGGAAATGACTAATCATCGGTTGAAAAACTGCATCAATCAAGTTTTCTTCTATTCCTGTGCCATTATCAATAATTTCTATCGCAAGAGTTGTTTTATATCTTTTACCGAGTAAAATTTCACCGTGTTTTATCCGAGTTTTTATTATTATTACCCCATTGAGGTTCATAGATTTAGCTCCATTGGTTAATAAATTCAGGATTACGCGTTGAATTTGACCACTGTCGATATAAATTTCTGGCAGTCCTGGGTCATAATCACGGATAATTTTTATATTTTTATATTCCTCATTGATGGAAAAAACCATTCTTGCTTCTTCGATAATGCGGTGAATATTGCAAAGGGTTTTTTGGGCTTTACTGCCATTGCTCATTTGTAACACTAGGCTGTTTAATTTTTCCACCTGTTGCAGGATTAAATTTATGTATTTGTTCTTTTTTGTAGCATCACAATTTTCTAATATTTGCGCGGCTCCTTTTATTCCTGCAAGGGGATTTCTAATTTCATGAGCAAGATTGCTAAAAATATTACGGTTCGATTTAACTTGCAGCGAACTTTGGTTGGTATGCTGTAAATTTATCGCGGGATTTTGCACTCTTATCTCAATAATTATCCACTCTTCTAGCTGATTTATTGAAATATCGGCTGATATTTGAGTTTGCTGTGTTGGTAAAAATAGAGGAATTGCATATTCATTAACGGAAAAATTATTATTTTTCGGGACGGGAGCAGTAAATCTTTTACCGCTTTCGGCATAAATAAAATACTCTCCCAGCTGTTTTTTATACACCTGTTTGCGGCTTTTTCCGAGTAAATTTTCGCAAGCGGAATTGATATAAAGCATCTCGGATTTATTACTACTCAAAATTACACAAGTGCTTAAATTATCCAATATGGCAAATGCTGGAATTTTTATCTCTTTACTCATTTTTATGCTCTAAAAAATAATTTCATCTACAAATGGGTGTGTCTAAAAATTCGTCATTTTGAGCCGTAGGCGAAAAATCTCTATCGGTAGATCCTTCGCTGCGCTCAGGATGACGATGGTAAAAATTCAGGATGACGATGGTAAAAATTCAGGATGACGATGGTAAAAATTCAGGATGACGATGGTAAAAATAAACTAACCCTAAATTTAGATGAGCCTAAATGTAATTTTTATACCAAAATTAAGTCATTGATATTTCAAGAAAAATATAATTAGCAAACAAGTGTTGCACAAAATTAGCGCGGCTTTGCACTATTTTGGTGCATATACATATAAAAATAAAGCGGGAATTTTTCCCGCTTTATTGAAAAAATTAGCAGCTGTAATACATTTCATATTCAAGTGGATGCACTTGTATGCGCATTCTTGCTACTTCTTCGCGTTTCAAAGCGATGTAACCGTCAATTAAATCTTGGTTGAAAACATCGCCCGCCTTCAAAAATTCGCAATCAGCTGCGAGCGCATCCAACGCTTGTTCCAAAGAAAACGCCACTTGTGGAATATTTTGCGCTTCTTCTGGCGGTAAGTCGTATAAATCCTTATCCATCGGCTCGCCAGGGTGAATTTTATTTTTAATCCCGTCTAGTGCTGCCATCAAAATTGCGGAAAACGCCAAATACGGATTAGCCGTCGAATCAGGGAAGCGCACTTCAATCCGCCGTGCTTTGGGATTAACGATATACGGCACGCGAATGGAAGCCGAACGGTTGCGTGCGGAATAGGCAAGCATTACAGGTGCTTCAAAATGTGGGACAAGGCGGCGATAACTGTTAATCGATGGATTGGTGAAAGCATTAAGGGCGCGGGCGTGTTTAATTATTCCTCCGATTGCATAAATAGCCATCTCGGACAAGCCGCCATAACCGTCGCCAGTAAAGAGATTTTTACCGTCCTTGGCGAGTGATAAATGCACATGCATTCCCGAACCGTTGTCGCCAACGATTGGTTTAGGCATAAATGTCGCACTTTTACCATAGCTATGTGCGACATTTAATACAACATATTTCAATTTTTGCACTTCATCGGCTTTCAAAGTTAGCGTGTTGAATTTCACGCCAATTTCGCATTGACCGCCAGTGCCGACTTCATGATGATGAACTTCGACGGGTAAGCCTACTTCTTCCAAAACTTCGCACATTTCTGCCCGTAAATCATTTAAGCCATCAACGGGCGGAACGGGGAAATAGCCACCTTTTAATGTCGGACGATGTCCGCAATTTGTGCCGTCATAGTCAGTATTTGAGCTCCAACAACCGCGTTCGGAGATGATTTCGACTTCGGTTTTGTTGATTGAGGTTTGATATTTAATGCCGTCGAAAATGAAAAATTCGTTTTCAGGTCCGATGAAAGCGGTGTCGGCGATGCCAGTGGATTTGAGATAATTTTCGGCGCGACGGGCGAGAGAACGGGGGTCGCGAGAGTAACCCTGCATCGTGTCAGGTTCGATGATATCGCAGGAGATGACCAGAGTTTTGGCTTCGAAAAATGGGTCGATATAAGCACTTTGCGGGTCAGGTAGCAAAATCATATCCGACTCGTTGATGCCTTTCCAGCCTGCAATTGACGAGCCGTCAAACATTTTTCCGTCTTCGAAAATATCCTCGTCAATGCTAGACGCTGGCACGCCGAGATGATGCTCTTTGCCGCGCGTGTCGGTAAAACGCAAATCAACAAAGCGAATATCTTCGTCAGAAATAAGTTTGAGTAATTCAGTAACGGTCATAAAAATTTCCTTGTCTTCAAATTCTGGTGTATGAGCAAAATTATTATTGCAGAAAGCATGCCATTGTTAATCTTATTGATTTTTAAGTAAAAAATAGAAAGATTGAGCAAAATAATGCGCTAATTTGGTGCAAAATTATAGCGGAAATAGGCAAATAAATTTGTGCGAAGAGAGGAATTTTTAATTTTGATAATGCTTGCAAATTTCCCAAAAATAATGATGAATTTCATCGCCTGCAAGTTCGGGGTGGTAGCAAAAAGCAAACTGATTTTCAAAGCGCACAGCAGTGATTTTGCCGTCTGGAAGTTGCGATAAAACCTCCACTCCATCAGCAATTTCAACAATTTCAGGAGCGCGGATATAAATTTGTGCAAAATTTTCCGCAATATTTCCGACTTTGCCAAGGTATGAAAAACTTGCTTGCTGCCGTCCGAAGGCGTTTCTTTTTATTGTTATCGGCAAAGTTTGCAAATTCTGCTCATATGCAGTTTGTGAAATATCATTTTTATGTTTATCCGTATTTTTTATCGAATTTGCTAAATTTTGACCTTGTGATGATGATAAATCTGCGCTTTGATTAACGCTTGCAATTTTTTCTGCGAGCAAAATTGCACCAGCGCAGGTAGCAAGAGTCGGTAGTCCAGATTTGATTAAATTCTGTATTGCTGAAAATAAATTAGTTTTGTGTAATAGCTTGCGTTGTGCGGTTGATTCCCCGCCAGGAAGAATTATTCCTGCCAGCTGTGCGCGAATTTTTTCTAAATCATCCAGATTACGGATTATTGTTGCACTGGTGCAGAATTTTTGCATTATTTGTAGATGTTCAATAAAAGCACCTTGCAGTGCAATAACAGCGACGGTTTTATTCATTTTTGATTATCCTTATAAGGCATCCAAATTTATGGTTAGTCTCATTTTTTACCATTGTCATCTTGTGCGCAGCAAAGGATCTTCTGATAGAGATTTTTCGCCTATGCTCAAAATGACGAATTTTTAGACACATCAATTATTGAATGATGATAGAAAATCCGACTTACGGAAACTAGTAAGTCGGATTTTTTGTTTTTTTTTTTGAAAAAAATCTTATCTTTCAGCCATCAATATTGCAATTTCATCGGGATTTATACCGACCATCGCTTCGCCAAGTCCGCGTGAAACATCGGCGAGAAGTCGGTCATTTTGATAATCCGCAACGGCGGAAACAATAGCCGCAGCCCGTTTTGCGGGATTACCAGATTTGAAAATTCCACTTCCGACAAAAACACCTTCTGCACCAAGCCGCATCATTAAAGCGGCATCGGCAGGAGTGGCGACACCGCCTGCGGCAAACAATACAACGGGCAATTTTCCCAACTCGCGCACCTGTTTGACAAGATAAATATCGACTTGCAAGTTTTTGGCATAGAGATAAATTTCCTCGTCGGAGAGCAATTTGACTTTGCGGATTTCAGCGTTGATTGAGCGTAAATGATCAACTGCATTGACGACATTTCCCGTGCCCGCTTCGCCTTTACTTCTAATCATTGCCGCGCCTTCACTGATACGGCGCAGAGCTTCTCCTAAATTTCTTGCACCGCATACAAATGGAGCTGTAAAAGAATTTTTATCAATATGATGCAGACTATCAGCAGGAGTTAAAACTTCTGACTCGTCGATATAGTCAATATCCAAAGATTGCAAAATTGCCGCTTCTACGAAATGCCCGATGCGGCATTTTGCCATTACGGGAATGCTTACTGCCTGCTGGATTTCTGCGATGAGCTCGGGGTCGGACATTCTTGCTACGCCGCCAGCGGCTCTGATATCGGCAGGAATTCTCTCCAATGCCATCACCGCACTAGCTCCTGCTTGTTCGGCAATTTTTGCTTGTTCAGCATTCGTGCAATCCATAATGACACCGCCTTTGAGCATTTGGGCTAGTTCAAGGTTTCTTTGATGATTTGGATTATGTGTGGTCATAAAATCTCCGTGTTTTTGTGGATGAAAAATCAAACACGGGCAGAATAAAAATAAGATTTTTTTTGACTATAATCAAATTATTTTTATTTCACAAGGTCAGATTATCGGAGGGAAAATGTTTTTAACTTATCAATTTAAGGATGACGGTGAAGCGAAATATCGCCAGTTGTATTCATTTATCCGCGAAGATATTGAGCGGGGAAGATTAGCGGCAGAGGCAAAATTACCGAGCAAAAGGGCACTTGCGCGACATTTAGGAATTTCGGTTTTAACCGTAGAAAATGCCTATAGCAAGCTGGCAGCAGAAGGATATATCGCGATGTTTGAAAAACGCGGTTCTTTTGTTTTAGCACAAGGTCAGAGCAATATTGATAAATCACGCAATTTGCTACTAGACCAGAAAAAGAAAAGAAACTCAAAGCAGGAAGAAAATCAAAAATATCAGGAAAATTTTCCATTTGCAACTTGGGCAAAATGTGCAAGAAAAAGCTTGCAAATGGATAGAAAAGCACTTTTAACTCCAACGGATGCACAGGGTAGTTTGATTTTAAGGCAAGCGATTTCCCGTTATATTCGTAATTTTCGCGGTATAGAAGCAGAACCAGAGCAAATAATTATCGGAGCAGGAGCGCAAATTTTATACACTGCACTGGTGCAGATTTTGGGGAGAGAGAAAATTTATGCGGTGGAAAATCCCTCATATCCCAAAATTGCTGCCGCATATCGTAATCAGGGAACAAGAGTTGTCGCGATAGATATTGACAATTACGGAGTTTCTAGCCAAAAATTAAATGAAAGTATGGCGAGCGTTTTGCATATTTCTCCCAATCATCAATTTCCCTCTGGAGTGGTTATGCCGATAAATCGTCGCTATGAAATTTTGGCTTGGGCAAATAGTGGTCAGGGAAAATTTATCGTCGAAGATGATTATGACAGCGAATTTCGCTTTGACGGTGAGCCGCTAGCCTCGCTTTATAGCCTTGATAAAAGCGGAAAAGTAATTTATGCCAACACATTCAGCAAAACTTTAAGTTCAACTTTGCGGATTGCATATCTGATATTGCCAATTGAATTGCTTGAACAGTATCAGAATAGTTTTGGAATATTTTCCTGCACCGTATCTAATTTTGAACAACTGACCTTGGCAAGATTTATAAATAATGGCTATTTTGAAGAGCATATCAACCGAATGCGTAATTTTTACCGTTTGCGTCGTGAAGAAGTTTTGTCAAAATTTCGCAATTGCCCACTTGCAGAGGAATGTGAAATAATCGAAGGGCAGGCAGGACTACATTTTGTGTTGCAATGTAAGAAAAATGCAGCAGAATTTACGGGAAAAGCCCGCGCTTATGGCTTTAATGTGCGCAATATCGCGGATTTTTATCTAGATTTGCAGGATAAGGAAAATAATCAACAAGTGCTTTTGGATTATTCAAATTTTGTGGATTAAAACTATTTTTGCTGAATATTTAATCCACATAAATAATAAATATATCTTGCCAAACAAAAATTAAATTTTTTAAGAAAATTTGGAAAACTTATAACTATTTATATGGAATATTTAAGGAAAGAACAATGCGAAAAATAGCAGTTTTAATTGATGCCGATAATACTAGTTCGGAACTTGCCAAGGAATTATTTGCGGAAATTGCCAAATATGGCACGGCATCGGTGAAAAGAATTTACGGTGATTGGACGGTAAATCCCCAAGGTTGGCGGGATAAATTGCTGGATTTTGCGATTACACCTGTTCAGCAATTTGCATATACGAAGGGTAAAAATGCTACCGATATGCAGCTGATTATCGATGCAATGGATTTACTTTATAGTAATACCTTTGATGCTTTTTGTTTGGTCTCTTCCGATAGTGATTTTACCCCTATTGCTACTAGATTAAGGCAATCTGGTAAGCTTGTTTATGGCTTTGGAAAGACTTCTACTCCGAAAAGTTTCATTAACGCTGTTGATCAATTTATTTACCTTGAAAATTTAATTAACAAGCCTAAAACAGATAATATTCAAGCCTTGAATAAAGACTTAAAGGTTATAAATTTAAGCAAAAATACTCCGATAGAACAGATTATCTATACAGCGATAAAATCAAGCTATGACGACAATGGTTGGGCAACTTTAACCAATGTTAATCGTTATATTCGCAACATAAAACCTGATTATGATTCTAGAACTTATGGTTTTTCGCAATTCAAAAAGCATTTGCAATCATTAGGAAATATTCAAATTAAGCTGATTAAAGACCGAGCTTATTGTCGAAAAATACCTTTTGGCGCAATTGTAAAAATATTAGCCGATATTTTGCAGAATAATAATAACCATCAAGTTGTAATAAATAAAATTGAAAAAGAAGTGCAGGGAAAATGGAATTGGAAAGAATATGGCTTTGAAAATTTCCGTGATTTGCTCGAAAAAATAACTATTATTGAATTTTTAGACGAAAATACAATTAAATTAAAAGATGCTTGATTGTATTTTCTTGTAATTTATTTTAAGGAATATGTTATGTTCAAAAAATTGCTATTTTTCTTTTTATCATTCTTTATTACGAATATTTTATCTGCTGAAAATAATACAAACGGTGTAATTACCAAAGAACAAAGATGCCAAATCGCAGAAAATAATTTAAGAATTTTGTCGGATATTTCCAAACCGATTTACCGTCGAGATATTAACGGTAATCGTGTTGAAATGACTTATGCGGAAATATTAAAAGAGCGGCAAGAGAGTGAAAATTTAATCAAAACAGTATGTAATTCTAATAATGTAAATTATCAACAAGAGACCAGAAATTTTGGCGCAACACTAATAAATCGAGCACAACTTGCTACTCCAAAAGATAGCATAACAGTGGTAACTCTTATCGCCATAAATTAGATACTTCTGGTAGGCATAATTTGATTGTCAAGTAGGAGTAAAAAATGCAAAAACTTGTTGATTTTCAAGAAAGAATATTAGGCATTGGAACAGTATTTCGCTTGCCAGCTGTTTATCCTTATGAAGATATAGTTGATTTTATGTTGACAGATGTAGACGGAGAATTGCAACTTTGTGTATCTTCTGGATATAAAAAAGGAGCAATAAGACAAGTCCTTTCAAAAGAGGCTTATGCTAAAAATGAATACGCTATTAGCACAAAATGGATTATAGAAAATTGGAATAAATGGATTTATCTTTATTGCAAAGCACAAGAGGTATTTATTTTGCCCAAAGGGTATAAAATTCCAAGCTTGATACAACAGTCAAATATTGCGAAATATCAAAGGCAAAAAAATCTACTAAAATATAATCATAAAGTTATGTTTTATGGTAAAATTTTCCGCTTTTCAGCCAAAGAACCATATGAGGAAATTGTCGATTTTATGTTATTAGATAATACTTATACAATGGAATTGTTAGTATTATCTGGAAAACATTGCGGAAAAATAGTTTTTGTTTTTCCAAAACAAGCAGAATTTAAAGGTGGTATATGTGGAATTAAAACCAGCTGGATAATTAAAAATTGGCGAAAGATTTATCCAGATTGTGCAGCAAGAGATGTATTTGTTTTGCGCAAGAACTAT
>JAFUTP010000001.1 GCA_017484165.1 Cardiobacteriaceae bacterium
ATTTTCAGATAAACTAATAGTACGCAACAAAAATGATGAAATTCTCAAAGTTATATATCCTCCAAGTGATGATAAAACCTTTGCAAAACACATGTTGGTATCATTTCATGACATCTATTATGAAAACGACTATTTAATTGTGGTAGTTAGCACTAGATGGAATTGCTGGTGGTTCAAATTGTATGACGATACTCTTGAATTAAGTAAAGAATACAATTTTTGGAAAATGTGAAAAAAATTAAGCGGAAGGGTTAAATCTTCCGCTTTATTACATCAATAAAATAAATAAGACAGTGAAAAAAAAAATCATAAACGGGGTATTTTTAATACGGCAAGATGGTAAAAACTCTTGGTCGTTTTTTTATTATTTTCCCTTTCTCAAAAAAAAATTCCCGCTAGATTTTCTTGGCAAATTTTTGTTGTAAAAATACAAAACTTCTGATAATCTAAATAAGAAATAATCTTATTTTAATTACTTTCAGAAGGAAATCTATGCGTATTAAAAACCTCTCAATTGCCATCGCAACCATATCTTCAACGGCTATGGCAGATGATTTTGTTGCTCCAACCGCAAGAGTTGGACAAATAAATTTCGGGACAGAAAATTTTCAAAATTCCCTCAATGACGGTCTCGCACAAGGTACAACTTACGGCTCGCCCATTCCAGATGCTCCACCGCTAATCGAACCGAATGCATATGTCGCACAAAGTCAAGCTAATTTCATAGATACCGCAAGCAATCTCTATACGACAAATCAGGCACAAAGCAGCACATATAACGACGATTTACTTACAAATAATCCATATCAACAAGTCAAAACCGCCGAAACACTCACAAATTCTCCCCAAACTCAACAAATAGAATCTGCAGCCCAACCGCAATACGGGCAAACAGCGAATGCTAATTTTGCCGATGCCGCCGAAGTTCCCGTATCCGCCAGCGAAACTACAAATTTTGTCGATACCGTCGATGCCATTCCGCCAGAAGCAATACAAAATAACAGCACTGCTCCAGCGGCTAATACCGATTTAGGGGTTATCCGTGTAACTGGCGAACAGAAAAAAGACATCAACCACGCATACAAAACTCATATCAGCGAAAAAGAAATCCGCGCACGTCCTGCGGGAAATAGCGATATCACTTCTCTCTTGCGGACATCAGCGGTGCAATTTTCCCGCACGGCTACAACTTCCGAGAATATGGGCGATATCAGTCCTCTGGAAATTTCCATCGCGGGCGGTCAGGTTTATCAAAATGCTTTCCTGATTGACGGTGTCAATATCAACAACAACATCGATCCGTCGGGTGCTGGTTCTTGGCTCGGTCGTCCCGAAGGTAGAAGTCAAGGGGTAAATCTCGATACATCTCTCATCAAAAGTGTAACGATGCAGGACTCGAATATTTCCGCGAAATATTCTGGCTTTAACGGCGGGGTTATCGAAGCGGAAACCAAGCGACCTGAAAAGGATTTATCGGTTACCGTCAAACATCGTTATACAAATGGTAATGCTGAACGCGGTTTTCCTGCCTCTTTGACTTCCTATCACATTTACGACGAAGACGGCGAACGAGAAGAATTCTTAAACTCAACCGCAGCAGACGGCAAACATCCTGCTTTTATCAAAAATTTCACCACCGTTACGGCAGAAAGTAAAGTTTCTGACCAGTTGGGAATAATCGGACAATTTACCCGCAATCAATCGGTAAAACCGATGACTTTGGGGGTTGATGAATACTACAAAACCTATAACGACGGAGCTTGGGCTACAACCGTCGATCACCCAAATGTCAAGAAAAAATCCAAGCAATTTGTCTATAACGCCTTCACCAAGGTTTATTACGACCCGACCGAAGAGCTCAATTTAGAGTTTTCTTACACCTACGCTCCCGATTTTGATCGCACTTTTATCGAAGGCGCAAGAGCCGAAGATTTTTACGATAAAAAACACGGCGGACACATTCTCAATCAAAAAACTATTTGGAATAACGATGTCGGTAAATTGACGGCACAAACCGCAATTTCGAAATTGCAAGATAGAACCGTCTCACACGGTAATACCAATATCAAATACTGGGCGGTTTCCGATAATAAAAATTGGTCGAATTGGGCAGCTTGGGCGCGGGAGGGAACTTATTCACCAGGCACACAAAATCAATTAAGCATCAATCAAAAAATCGGGCAGGAATTTAATCCCTTCAATGTCGGCATAACCGAACATAAAGTCGAATTCGGGGCGGAGCTTGACCATAAAAAATATGATTATCAATATGACCAAGACTTATGGCAGTCGGTAAAAGCACAAAAACCGATGACCCCAGAACAGCAACAACTCTGCCTACAAACCGACCAAGCTTGGTGCGACCCGTCCAAAGCATATGACCCGCGCAACTTTTCCGCAATGAAGGATTACCCCACAGGCACAATCATCAAAGAAGACCGCGGCACAAAGACAATTCAAGTTTGGCCTTATGGGCAATACATCGGCACGGCTTATTTTTATAAAGGCAACGAAAAAGTCCGCCTTTCCGAAAATAAATTGAATTTCTATTTGCAAGACGAAATCACTTTACCGTCAGAAAAATTCGGCGAACTCAAAATCCGTCCTGGTATCAATATCGGTTACAGCAATTTCCTAAAAAAATGGGAGCCCGCGCACCGCTTTACCGTTGATTACGGTTTCCCATACAACAAAGACAATCCCGAATGGGCAACTCACATCACGGGCGGGATAAATAGATATGTCGGCTCAACCACAATGTTCGGTATGATTTTTGACCGTCGCATCAATGGCTTAAATACCGATGTGCGCCGCTCTGGACCAGAAAAAGATTGGGAAGAAATCAAACGGCAAGATTATGTTTGTAAATACAAAGGTTCAGCTGCCAAAGGTTACAAACATGTCGATCACAAAAAAGCCGAAGCTGCTGGCATTGCTGGTAAATCAGTCAAGGAATTGGGCGGTGAAAATGCAATTGCCGATGATTTTTGGGTTGAGGGCAACGATACAGATTGCGTAATTCATTATGAAAACACCGATGAACAATCCCGCAAATACGAAAACCTAAAAGCCCCCTACTCCGATGAATTCACTGGCGGTTTCACGCAGCAAATGGGTCCCGTTTTATTAACCACAAATTACATTCACCGTAACTACCGCGACGATATCCGTATGGGATATACCGATGAATTAGGCTGGACTGACCCGTCAGATACTTATTACCGCGTGATTACTAATAACGGTCATTACAAAGTCGATCAAGTCAATGTCAAAATCAAAAACACCGAACCGTTGAAGTATAAAAACACCGAACACAGCTTTACCTTTGACTACACCTGGCAAAAAAAGAAAGGCAATATCGGTAAATACAACACCTATTTGCGCTCTACCGATGATGATTTTGTGCTCTATGACGGCAATTTAATTCCGAAATCCCAAATGCCGCAGTCGGATTTTGCCCAACCATACAAAATCGCTTTAACGACTAATTCAGAGTGGAATATGCTCGGCGGTAAATACCATATCGCCAATGTCTTCAACTTCCGTAGAAGTTATGAAGAATACGCTTCCGATACCAAATTGCGCACCACGCCGAAAAAGATAGGCATCGAACAACCATCGGGTTCAAATTATGTTTATTACTACCGCAAATTCCGCGTGCCGAGCAAATTCTCTTGGGATATGAAGTTCGGTGGCGAATATACGGTGAATAAAGAGCGAGACAGCGCGGTATTTTTCGACCTCGATGTAACCAATATTTTGAACAAAAAGGCTGCCGCGGTTGTTTCTTACAATAATTCCAAAGAAGCCGCTATTCCAACTTATGACCCAGGTCGGCAAATTTGGCTGGAATTCGGTTACCGTTTTTAATTATTTAGTTTCTTTCATTTGTGTTTTTTTTGCATTTACTCCTGCCTAGCGCGGGAGTTTTTTTATATTTTTATATTCAGGGCGTGCCTACGAAATTCGTCATTTTGAGCCGTAGGCGAAAAATCTCTATCGGCAGATCCTTCGCTATGCTCAGGATGACGAGGGGAAAAAATAGAACTAACCATAAATTTAGATACGCCATTCAATCAATTCAAATTAAAAGGATAAAAAATGACCGAGCAAGACTTAAATCAAATCAGCAAAATCATCGCTCTTATCTTGCGCCATAAACCAGAGGTTATCGGAATAAAACTTGATAACAACGGTTGGGCAAATGTTGATGAACTCATTGCGGGAATTGGCAAAAACTTTCCCGTTGTTATAAATCAAGAGTTATTAGAAAAAATAGTCGCAACCGACGGAAAAAAACGCTACTCTTTTAATGAAAACCGCTCTCTCATTCGCGCTAATCAAGGTCATTCGCTGGCGGTAGATGTGCAATTAAAAAAAGAAATTCCGCCGTCAATTCTTTATCACGGCACGGCGGAAAAATATGAAAATTCAATCAGCAAGCAAGGTTTAATTCCCAAATCGCGGCTCTATGTTCATTTATCAAAAGATGTTGCAACGGCACAAACCGTCGGGCAAAGACACGGTAAAGTCATTATTTACAAAATTGATAGCGCCAAAATGCAAGAAGATGGCTTTGAATTCTTTTTATCCGAAAACGGAGTTTGGCTGACTAAAACAGTGCCGATTAAATATCTAGAAAAGCTGTAATTTCTATCAATAACAGTGTAGAAAAAATACTAAAAGAGAGCAAAAAAACCGCAGTTGATAGCTGCGGTTTTTTGATTTGAGAGTGAAGAAATAATATTAAAAAACCTTCGCAGGTTTATCTAATTCAAAAGCATCGTGCAATGAGCGCACGGCAAGTTCGAGATATTTTTCATCGATACCGACGGAGATTTTGATTTCACTAGTGGTGATGATGCGGATATTGATACCCTCATCGGCAAGAGTTTTGAACATTTTGCTTGCCACCGCCGAATGCGAACGCATTCCCACACCGACCAACGACACTTTCGCAATCGGCGAACCAGACACACTCGCGCCGCCGCCAATTTCCTGCAATTTTCCCTGCACAATTTCTACCGCCTGTTCGCAATCTCCCCGCGGCACGGTAAAGGTTAAATCGGTTTTTTTATCCTTAACCGAGATGTTCTGCACAATCATATCGACATTGATATTGGCATCGCCGACTGGTCCTAGGATTTTGTAAGCCACACCTGGCTCATCAGGAACATCTAAAACATTGATTTGCGCTTCATCGCGCGAAAACGCGATACCTGTGATGATTGCTGATTCCACTTGATTTTCCTCTTCTAATGAAATGAGTGTGCCCGCGGTTTCCTGCCCTTCTTCCTCGAATGAGGACAAAACCCGCAAAGGAACTTTGTATTTACCCGCAAACTCAACTGAACGAATTTGCAAAACTTTCGAACCGAGACTTGCCATTTCCAGCATTTCTTCGAAAGTTATCCGTTCTAATTTGCGAGCTTTCGGTTCGATGCGTGGGTCGGTTGTATAAACCCCATCGACATCGGTATAAATTTGACATTCTTCCGCTTTCAAGGCTGCTGCAAGCGCAACCGCCGTTGTATCCGAACCGCCACGACCGAGAGTAGTGATATTTCCGTGATCGGTAACGCCTTGAAATCCAGCCACAATCACGACTTTGCCGCGTTTGAGTTGAGTGAATATTTTTTGATCGTCGATTGATTTAATTCGTGCTTTGGTATGCACATTGTCGGTGTGAATTGCGATTTGCCAGCCTGCATAAGAAACCGCCGCCTGTCCGCGTTTTTCAAGAGCAATGGCGAGAAGAGCGGTAGAAACCTGCTCGCCAGTTGCCATAATCACATCGAGTTCGCGCGGTGATGGTTTATTGGTAATGTCGTTGGCAAGCGCGATTAGACGGTTAGTTTCACCGCTCATCGCCGATACCGTAACCACTACATCATTGCCCGCCTTAACCGTGCGAATAACCCTTTCGGCAACTTTTTCAATCCGCTCAATCGAGCCCATCGAAGTGCCACCGTATTTTTGAACAATTAAAGCCATTGTTTTTGTCCTGCTTTGTGTTTTAATTTGTCTATAAACCAATCGGTGTATAAATAAAGACCGCATCTAAACATTCGTCATTTTGAGCCATAGGCGAAAAATCTATCGGCAGATCCTTCGCTGCGTTCAGGATGACGAGGGCAAAAAAATTAGAACTACCCTGAATTTAGATGCGCCTTAAAGATATTTTTGGTTAAATTTCAACTTGGAACACGCCAAATATTTAAGAAAGTTTATGCCTAATTAAATTGTCAAACAAAATCGCAGATAATTAGGAAAAATTTTCAAGAATAAAAAAGATAACTAGAACTTACTTAAATCCCGAATAAGCTGATATTTATTTGCAAACGAAATTATTTTGAGGCTTAAATCTATGACCGAAACCGAACAGCGTTCGTCTCTTGTTTTTTCTCGTGATATTAAAAAAATCGCCAATCTGGATAAATTTTTTCCAGAATTTAACTTCGAATATTCTTTTTCCAAAAGCACCGCGCAAGTTATCGGTTGGGGATTAAATAAACAGTCAATCAAAGCAAGAAATTTCGCAAGTAGTAAAAGTTTGCCTTATATCGCGCTAGAAGACGGTTTTATCCGTTCGCTTGGTCTTGTTGATAAATATCCACCTTTATCTCTCATCGCCGACGATTTAGGTCTTTATTACGACGCAACCAATCCCTCTCGCCTCGAACAATTGATTTTCAACGCTCCCGAAGAAGACAATCCCGCTGCCGCCGAACTTTATGCCAGTGCCAAAAAAGCTCGTGAATTCATCTGCAAGTTCGGTATTTCTAAATATAACCACGCGCCAGATTTAATTTTCGAAAAACAATCCGACATCGTTTTGCTTATTGACCAAGTTGCTGGCGACAATTCCCTAACTTACGGCTTAACCGATGACAAATCTTTTCAGCGGATGCTGGAAGCGGCAATTTTGGAAAACCCCGAAAAAGAAATCTGGATTAAAACTCACCCCGCTACTTCCAACAGCAAAAAGCAAGGACTTGCCGATATTGCCGCAATTTCCGAGCTAAATAATCCCCGCATCCGCATCATCACCGCCGATTTTGCCCCGCAATCGCTAATCAATCTCGCCAGCAAGGTTTATACGCTTACTTCGCAATTTGGTTTTGAAGCATTGCTTGCTGGCAAACCAGTTGTGACCTTCGGAGTGCCTTGGTACTCGGCTTGGGGGCTTACCGATGACCGCCACGACTTTGCCAAACTGCTTTCCGAAAATCAAGAACGCCGCCGCGCCCGTTCGGTTTTACAAATTTTTGCCGCAGCGTATTTGCAGTATTGCCGCTATCTAAATCCCGATGATTCGCAGGCTGGCACAATTTTCGACCTACTCGAATACATAAAAAAAATGCGCCGCTTAACGATGCGGATGCGCGGTGAGTTTTACGCAGTAGATTTTTCTTTAAGCCAGAAGGCAACGGCAAAATCATTTTTCAATTTGCCACAAACCACGCTTCGTTTTATCAACAAAGAGCAAGCGCGAGAAATTCCCAAAAATTCCGCCTTCACCCCGCAACATTTTCTCGTTTGGGGTTCGGTGTCCGATAACAACTACGAGGAAATCGACGAAATTGCGCGGGAAAAGCAATTTCCGCTTTGGCAAATGGAAGACGGTTTTATTCGTTCAGTTGGTTTGAGCACAAATTTGACATCGCCAATATCGGTTGTGATGGACGATTTAGGCATTTATTTCGACGCACGCCGTCCTTCGCGTTTGGAATATCTACTGCAAAACGCTCATATTTCCTTGCAGGAGCTCGAAGAAGCTAGAACCCTGCGGGAATATTTAATCGCCAATTCCATCAATAAATACAACATCGCTGCTAAATCAGAGCTTGCGATAAATCCGCGGCAAAAGCAGAAAATCATTTTGGTGCTTGGTCAAGTAGAAGATGATGCATCTGTTCGTTACGGCTTATCCGAAGTCAAGAAAAATTCCGATTTACTTGCCTTGGTGCGCCGCCGTGAACCGAAAAGTTACATCATCTATAAACCGCATCCCGAGGTAGAAAATAACAACCGACAAGGCGCAATTGAGGAATGGAAAGTCAAGCAATACGCCAATGTCAATGCTGCTAATACCGATATTTTTTCGCTTATCAACATCGCTGACGAAGTGCATACGATTTCTTCGCTGGCTGGATTTGAAGCCCTCATTCGCGGTAAAAAAGTGGTTTGCTACGGTGCTCCGTTTTACGCAGGCTGGGGACTTACCCAAGATTTACGAGCAATTCAACGCCGCACTCGCCGTTTAACCATCAATCAGATGATTGCGGTGGTGATGATGAAATATCCGCTGTATATCGACCCTAATAGCGGAAATTTAATTTCCCCGCTGCGTGCTGCCCAAATTTTGCGACTCGAAAAAAGTAAGGCGCAAGCTTTTGCAAATGCCGATACGGGCACGCGCTACAAGGAAAAATTCCGCCGTCTCGTCTCGACCATCAAGCAATCCATTAGCAATTAAAAAAAGCGGAAATTTTGTTTTCCGCTTTTTATTTATGGGCGCATCTAAATTTAGGTTTAGTCTCTTTCCCCTCGTCATCTTGAGCGCAGCGAAGGAACTGCTGATAGAGATTTTTCGTCTACGGCTCAAAATGACGAATTGCGTTGATATGCCCTTATTTAGCTATCCGACACAGCAGCATAAACCGCAGATTAGAAGTTTCTTTTTCCCGATAAATTTGCCAGCCGTCGGGAATTTGAAGAGCAAAATCGCGCGGCATCTCGCAGTAAATTTTGCCGTGTTCCCTTGTCCAATCAGCACTTACAAATTTCGCGATTGCTGGTGCAAGCAAGTCTTCGGCAAATGGTGGATCGAGAAAAATCAAGTCATATTTTTTATCTGCCTTAATGGTCAAGGCATTGGCTTGCAAAACACGGTTGTTGTCGGCAACTGCAAAGTTATGCAAGATAAGTTGTAAATCGCGGGCGGAGAGAGTGTTTTTTTCTACAAAATCGACAATTGCACCGCGTGAAATTGCTTCTATTCCGAGTGCTCCCGTTCCAGCAAAAGCGTCTAACACTGCCGCGCCTTGAATTTCCGCTTGCAGCCAATTAAAAAGCGTTTCGCGGATACGGTCGGAAGTCGGACGCAAGCCATAGCGATTACGAACAGGAATTTTTCTACCGCGCAATTTTCCAGCGATGATGCGGATTTCAGCGGGATATTTCGGATTATTCCCCGCATTGCTTGCAGTCTGATTTCGCGCTTTCATCGCTAT
This sequence comes from Cardiobacteriaceae bacterium, assembly GCA_017484165.1. GTDB lineage: Bacteria > Pseudomonadota > Gammaproteobacteria > Cardiobacteriales > Cardiobacteriaceae > RGIG9182. The sequence continues at coordinate 9,237 of JAFUTP010000001.1, forward strand.
TTTTAAGCCGCTGCCGCTTCCAAAATGAGTTTTTCCGTACTCTGCCAATCGATGCAGGCATCAGTAATGGACACGCCGTATTGCAAATTCTTGCTATCACTAAGACTTTGGCTACCAGCATTGAGATTGCTTTCCAGCATCAAACCGACAACATTTTCCTCCCCAGCCGCGATTTGCGCCATCACATTTTGGAATACGGGAATTTGCCGTTCGTGTTGTTTATAAGAATTGGCGTGCGAGCAGTCGATGATGATGTTCGGGGAGAGCTTATTTTTGAGCAATTGTTCGGTTGCCAGTTTGATATTGACGCTGTCGTAATTCGGACCGTGTGAGCCGCCGCGCAAAACGATATGACCGTAACGGTTACCTTTCGAGCGGATTTCCGCCGTCGCACCGTCTTCATCAATACCTAAAAAACTATGCGCTTGCGAAGCGGATTTAATCGCGTTAATGGCGATTTCGAGCGAACCATCAGTTGCGTTTTTGAAACCGACGGGAGTTGATAAACCGCTTGCTAGTTCGCGGTGCGTTTGGCTTTCGCTGGTGCGCGCACCGATTGCCGTCCATGAAATTAAATCGCCGATATATTGCGGTGTGATGGGGTCAAGTGCTTCGGTGGCGCAGGGAAGACCGATTGCGTTGATATCGATGAGCAAACGGCGTGCTATTTTTAATCCCTTGGCAATGTCGAATGAGCCGTTTAAGTCGGGATCGTTGATTAAACCTTTCCAACCGATGCTGGTGCGCGGTTTTTCAAAATAAACCCGCATCAGAATGAGAAATTTATCTTTTACTTGCTCGGCTAGTTTTTGTAATTTTGCGGCGTATTCAAGAGCGGCACGAGTGTCGTGAATTGAGCAAGGTCCAGTAATAATCATTTTGCGCCCGTCTTGACGGTCAAGCACCTGACGCACTTCTTCCCGCCCGCGCAGAATTGTGTTTTTAGCATCTTGCGGCAAGGGCATCGAATTAGAAAGTTCATTTGGAGACAAAAGCGCGCTGCGCCGTTCAATTCTTAAATTGTGTAAATCTATGTCCATAGTTTGTTCTCATATCGAAGGAAATTGAAAAAAGCACGGCATTTAACCGTGCTTTTTTTGCTTGAAGTGTAAAAGCTAACTTACGGGCGTATCTACGAAATTCGTCATTTTGAGCCGTAGGAGAAAAATCTCTATCGTTAGATCCTTCGCTGTGCTCAGGATGACGAGAATTAAAAATAGAACTACCCTAAATCTAGATGTGCCCTTACTTAATTGTGGTTTTGTAAGCAGCATCTCTTGCCATATTTTCGGGCTGATACATATCCTCAATCCGATAACCTGGCGCATTCCAGAAACCGCTATTTACCGCCTTAATCAGGAAGGCGTATTCGATTTTGCCGTCTTCATTTTTACGGTTAAATACTGCGATATGTCGGTCATCGCGAGTTTGTGCAAATACGGCATCGGTCAAATTCTTCGCCCAAGTATTTCCTTCAATAAATCTCGATGGTAAATCAGTCAAATTATTTGCCGAAACGCCAGCTGGCAGCGGATAAATCAGCATTGCATCACCAAATTCATAGGACGGTGTAGCCGTAATCCTGACCACGATATCCTCATACAAATTGAAGTTTGGACTTGAAATTTCACTGCCGTCTTTCAAGCGGTAGAAACTTCTAGAAATTGTCCAACCGTTGGAGTATTTATCCGTCGGTGCGGGATATTTCAATTCCGATACCGCCACTGCCTGCTCTTCGCTTCGAGTATTTTTCACCTTCACCGTTTCGGCTTGTTTTGCCAAATATTTAGCTTTGTTTTCGCCGTTAAATTGCAGATTTTGTGCTTTTGGCGTGTATTCCGAAGCCCGCAAGAGCCAAGCATTTTCATTGGTAGAGAGATATGTTTTTGGCTTGCTGGATAAGCGTTTGCTTACACCATTTATCCAAGAATTTACCGAATTTGCTTTATCTGGAACGACTTTTTGCCATTCATAAAGCCGTGTAAGAAGTTCTGCATCGCGTGCGGTATTTGAAGCATAACTTCTACCGTTATCCGCTCCGCTCTTGGTTGCATCAATGCGTTTCAAAATATCGAATGAGCGGTCGCGGTCGCCGTAAATTGCATAAGCAAGCGCGAAATTCACGGAATCAGCATTAAGCGGCAAGCGGTCTGGCAAAGCATCAGTTAATCGCATCAAAGCACCGCGTGCATCTTCACCGCTTTTTGCAATCACCAAATGCGCATAAGCAACTCCTGCCAGTTGTTTATCTTCTGGCAACGAACTGCTACTTACTTGTTCGCGCAAATAGCTAACGAGGCGTTGTTGCGGACTGCCGTCCTGATTGATGAGCTCGCGATATTTATCCGACAAAATCAGTTCTCCGACATAAGCCGATAGCCATAAATCGCCATCTCCGCCCCAAGCGGCAAAACCGTTGTCATAAGCTTGACGGTTAAGAAGTGAGTTGTAGAGATTTACCGCTTTATCGGCTTTACTGTTATCGCCAGCAAGCAGGAAGTTATTACCGTAAATGCGAGAAGTAAGCTGCTCTGCGCAGGAATATTGATATTCATCAAGATTTTCTGCCAACACTTCTTGCGAATAAGGCAAAGCTCCCACTACCGAAAGCACAGAATTACCCGCAACAGAAATGTTTGCTTCTTGATTAGCCGCAATTTTTTCGTAGCGAATTTCGCGCTCTGGCAGAGTTTGATTGCGAATGGTAAGTTTGCGCTTGATATTTCTCGTTTCACCCACGGCTTCTACTTTGGCTTGAATTTCAACATCGCCCGCAGCAGTCGCAGTAAATGGAATTTTGATGCTCTTTTCTTCACCAGCATTAAGGTTTTCCGTAAAACTATTTTGTGGCAAGTCAATTTTTCCCGCGCCAGTTGCAGCAATTTCCACTTTCACGCTTTGGTTTTTATCGCTGGAATTGGAAAGCCGTAACAACCAATTGCTGGAATCTTCTGGGCTTAAATAAAGCGGAGTGCGCAACTCGGCAACTACTGGTGCTTTAACGATTATTTCCTCTTCCAAAGCACCAACTTTATCCGCCGAAAACGCCGCTGCCATCAAGCGCAATTTACCGTTGAAATGTTCTGGCACACGGTATTTAACCCTTGCTTTACCGCCTTCAACTGGAACTGGTTTCGACCAAAAACGGACAAATTCACTCAAATCAATTGCGATTAAATCTTCCATTCCGACATCGAATTCTTCATCGCCGCCCGCGCCTTGCCGTAAATTCGCTTTATCTGCACCGATTTCGCGGATAACTCTTCCCCAAGAATCGAAAAATTCAAATCCAGGCAAATATTTACCGTAAAAACCTTTGAGCGGACTAGAAAAAGCCTTGCGCCCGATGCGATACAAGCCTTCATCAACAATTGCGACATTGATAAATGCGTTTTTATCCGCGCCACTAACCGCAAATTCCAAATCAAGTTCGTCGCCTGGTTTGATTTCTTTTGGTAGTTTTGCCGTAACAGGCAGCGATTTATTGTCGGCATTGCCCGCGACATAAAGCATTCCAACAGCGCGACGGTTATGCGCTCCCGTTTGGTCGGAGTTATAAGCATTGGCAAGCAACCAAATTCCTCGCTCCCAACCGTCTTTGTATTTGAAAGAAAAATCTGCCGCGCCTTGGCGGAATTCCAGATTATGCGTTTCCAAAATGCCTTCTTGGGCGAGGCTCACCGTCGCTTTACCGTCAAATGGCGCAAGCAGACGGACTTTGACCGTATCGCCCGCTTTGAATTCTTTTTGATTTATATCTTCGGAAAAGCGGATAGCATCAGGATTTGCGACATCGCCGTTCGGTTGATTACCGACTACAACCGAGCCTGCAACCGCTGGACTTTGTCCCGTAACTTCCAAAATCTGCGTGTCATAAGGATTTTTGCGCGCGATTTTTATCGTTGCCGCTTTGCCAGAAACGCTGACATTACCGCTACTTGCAGGAATTTTTGTAATGTCGCTTTTGTAGTGCCAGCCTGAATAATCGCGATACCAATAACCGTGATATTTCACATCAAATAGCGACCATTTGAGATTGCCGCTCTGCTCCTTACCGTTATCGTCTAGCAAGGCAACTTGCACCGTATCCGCGTTTGCTTTTAGCGCGACATAAGGTTCAGTGCGAGAAATCGGCTCTTTTTGAATGAATAAAAGTTCTCGTCCCGCTTCTGGACGCATTTGGGCGCGAATATTTAATTGCAGAGGATTGCTACTAAACGGTGAGGCTTGCACTTGTAAATTCGCTTCCCCGTTTTTATCGGTAGCAATACCTTCAATTGAAATGCTGTCTGCTTCTAATTTCTCGTCGTGGCGACCAATCGTCCAGCCAGCATAATTTTTGAAAGCATCGGCAGCGCGAAGTTCAAAAGAATAATTTCCGTCGATATGAATATTGCTCGCCGCTCCGCCGTAAAGCCAAGAAGTTTTTAATTTGTATTCACCAGATTTTTGCGCCTGCAACTTACCAACCGCTTCGCCTTTTGCTTCAAAAGTAAGCGGCATAACGGTATCGACGCTAATCGGTAAATAACCAATCATTTCCCCTTTTTCACCGAGCATTAGGCGAATTCCCCAATTGCCGATTTGCGCCGTTTCTGGTAATTCATAGGAATAGGAATAAGCACCCGTTGCGACTGGTTTTATCGTCATCTGCTCCACAAGTTTTCCCGATGGTCGCTCTAACTGCAACCAAATCGGCGCGTTAAATGCTGATAAATCCTTGTTTTTGACTAATGCCAGCAAATTTATCGTCTCACCTGGACGGTAAGTTGAACGCTCCGACCAAAACCAATGCGGCAACGCTCCATCATTCGTTGCTTTACCTTCTACCGCCAAGCCTTTTTCGGCTAAATCAAATTCACCGTTTTCAACTGATAAATAGCTCAAAGCTTCTTTACCGCCGTCAGCGACTAAATAAGAAGCGAAATTTCCGTCCTTGCCTGCAATTTGCGCGGCTGGAAATTTCGCAATACCGTTTTTATCGGTATTCACCGTGCCAATTAGCGCGCCAGAACGGGCATAAAGCTTGATAGGAAGATTTGATACCGCTTGCAAATTGCTGATATTTCTTGCTTCAACCCAAAGACCTTCCTTGCTACGGTAAGCGGATAAGGCGGTGTTAGAAAGAGAAAAAACTTGCGTGTCTGATTGATAACCGTCGGCATTTGAAATTTTTATCGCATAAAAACCAGCTTGCAAATTGCCGTTCTTGCTTAAATCAGATAGCGCGATGTTGTGTTGTTTAACCGTATTTGCCGTTTCTTGTTTCGCGTTAAAACTCCCCGAATACAACTTTTGAGCGATTTTTTCAAACTCCAAGTTGTCGTATCTATCCCGTCCAGAGAGCAAAACTTGCTGCAAGTTTTCGTTATTTAGCACTTCGCGCGGCAAATACCAAAGTTCAACACTCACTTTGTCAATATTGCTCGTTTCCACTCCAATATTGCGACTGCCGTTTAACGCCAAGATATTTCCATTTGATGCAAAACGCAACATCGGCTCACGATTTCCCGTGGCAACTTCACGATTTTCCGAATTAGCAAGCTTGACACCGTATTGATTAGACAAATCCGACTTGATGCGGATTGAATAATTCTTTTGATATTCCCCAACAAAACAAAGCTCATCGCCGCGATATTGCAATTTACTTATTCCCTGCGGCTCAATTTGCACCTTGCTTGCCCAATCTTGCAAAGGCTCGGACAAAACGCTGGTGTTAAAACTCAAACAAATTTCTGGCTTATCAAGTTCGTTATCGGTTTTCACATCTTCCAAAGAAAAGCCGAAACGCTGCCTCAACCAATTAAATTGCCGTTTTTCATCTTCACTAAAACTGCTTTGCTGCCGTTCTAAATCTTTGAGCACTTCGGAAGATTTATAAGGGTCGGCATTCAATACTTTTTCTGCTAATTGCACACGGTTATCCGCAATCGCAGAGTCATAAATAAAACCCGCACAAATCGCGGATAAAACAATGGCTAGTCTTTTTTGCATTTTTTGGTTCTCCTGATAGTAAATGTTCGCAAAAAAAAAAAAAAAAAACGGTGTTTTTAGTAAATATTATTTTTCTACCGCAATGTTATGGCATATTTATTTGGGCGTATCTACGAAATTCGTCATTTTGAGCCGTAGGCGAAAAATCTCTATCCGCAGATCCTTCGCTACGCTCAGGATGACGACGGTAAAAAATAAATTTAGATGCACCCATTTGCAAATAAAAAAATATTTTTTCATTTTTTCGCTATCCCCTTTGAAATTTCTCGCAAGAGGCGGATTTTTATAATTTCGCGCCTATTTTCTAGAACATAAAAGGAATAAGCAATGTGCGGAGTTGTAGGAATTGTCGGTAAAAATCCTGTCGCCCAAGATTTGTATGACGCTTTGATAATGTTGCAGCATCGCGGACAAGACGCAGCAGGCATTACAACCAGCAAACAGGGGCGATTTTTTATGCGTAAATCAAACGGCTTGGTAAGCGAAGTATTCCGTGAAAAAGATATGCAAAACCTCGTCGGCAATATCGGTATCGGGCATATTCGCTACCCCACCGCTGGCAGCTCTTCTTCCGCCGAAGCACAACCGATGTATGTCAATTCCCCTTACGGCATCGTGATGGCGCATAACGGTAACCTCACCAACGCAGCCGAACTGATTCCCCAAACCTACCAAAGCGACCTGCGCCACATCAACACTCACAGCGATAGCGAAATTCTTCTTAATGTTCTTGCTAACGAACTCGCCAAAAATCCCCAATTTCAACCAACTCCCGAACAAATTTTCTCTGCCGTCGAACGAACTCATAAACGCCTGCGCGGTGCTTATGCCGTCGTCGCCCTGATTAGCGGTTTCGGCTTAATCGCATTTCGCGATATTTACGCCATCCGTCCGCTTATTTACGGCAGGCGCGAAACAGATAACGGTGCGGAATTTATGGTTGCCAGCGAATCAGTCGCCCTGCAAGCACAAGGTTTTGCAATTGAACGGGATTTAGAACCAGGAGAATGCCTAATCATCACCGAAGCAGGCGAGGTTTATTCCCAAAAATGCGCTGAAAACGCCGAGAGAATTTCCTGCATTTTTGAATATGTTTATTTCGCACGCCCCGATTCCACCATCGACGGCATCAATGTTTATAAATCCCGCCTGCGAATGGGCGAAAAACTCGCCAATCGCATCCTCGAAGAATGGGGAGAAAATCACGAAATCGATGTCGTCATACCAATTCCCGATACCAGCCGCTCCTCGGCAATCGAACTTGCTAACCGTCTCGGGGTGAAATTCCGCGAAGGTTTTATGAAAAACCGCTACATCGGTCGCACTTTCATAATGCCTGGGCAGAAAAAACGCGAAAAATCCGTGCGACAAAAATTAAGCGCATTAGAACTGGAATTTCGTAATAAAAATGTCTTACTAGTTGATGACTCCATCGTGCGCGGCACAACAAGCGGACAAATCGTGCAAATGGCAAGAGAAGCAGGAGCGAAAAAGGTATTTTTTGCATCAGCCGCTCCGCCCGTGCGTTTTCCCAATGTTTATGGCATCGATATGCCAAGTGCCGATGAACTTGTAGCACATTCCAAAAGCGTCGCAGAAATCTGCTCTCTAATCGGTGCCGACCGCCTGATTTACCAAACACTAGAAGATTTAATCGACTGCTGCACCGCCAACCGCCACTCTTTAACCAAAAAATTCGAATGCTCGATTTTTACAGGCGAATACATCACAGGCGATATCAACGAAAAATATCTCGAAGATCTAAAAAACGAACGCCGCAAAGCAAAAAGTAATACAAACGACAACTTACAACTAGTCGCATATCGAGATAAAACTGAAAACTAAACTGTTTGAATATAAAGAGCTAAAAATTTGAATATGAAGAGGTAAAAAAATCCGCCACCCGCGGTCGGTCGCGTGCCGCGGTCGCCAGCAGCTACCCGCGGTGCGCGGGAGCAAATCCTTATTTGCATCTACAAGTTCCGTTATTTGTATTTATTTGCAAAACAAATCCGCCGTTTTTTACACGGCGGATTTTTTATTTTTACCATCAATTTCCGCCCTCTTTCGTCTTTTTAGCCGTAGGGTGGGCAACTTGTTGCCCACGCGGAAATCTAATTCAAAATAAACGAAGCAACAAACTTAAAGACAGTATGTTCAATACGGCGAAGCGAAGATAACGATGTGTCATTTTGAAATGAAGGGGATA
>JAFUTP010000013.1 GCA_017484165.1 Cardiobacteriaceae bacterium
ATATTGCGTCCATTCTTGTTCTAATTTTTCAATTTTTAAGTTAGTGAATAATTCTTTTCTGCCTTGAAAATACGCTTCTAAAGTGCTTACCAACAAAGATTTACCAAAACGCCGTGGGCGAGAGAGAAAAAAAGCGGTGTCTGATTGAGTAAGATGATAAATTATTTCAGTTTTATCCACATAAATCGCATTTTTTTCTCGCAAAAAAGGAAAATAAGAAGTACCAGTAAAAATAGATCGGTGATTCATAATAATCTCCTAATTAGCATTAACTAAAAAATGATTTTCTTTCATTATTATTCACCACATACTCTTTCAACTTCACAAAATCATCTTGATTGATTTCTTTTAGTGCCGTTGTTTTTTCTCCAAGTACAATTTTTGCATTTTGATAATATTGTGTATAGGGATTATCAGTATTAACAAAATCTAAAAATTTAACACCTTTATTTTTTTCTGCTGAAAATAAATAATATGGGATATTTTCGTTTAATATTTGCGTTTCCATTGCGGAAATGTCGCAAAATGCTATTTTGGCAGAATAAGCCGATAAATCATGCACAATGGTTGCCATATTTTTTATACGGTGTTTGTGCAGAAAGAATAAAAATGTGTAATTAAAATAATATGCAGGGGTTATCCTATATATTCTGTTAAGGTTAAAATAATATATGAGAACCGTTAAGTTTTCTTGTTTTAATCTTTGTGTAATTTCTTCTAAATATTGGAAATATTTTTTATTTTTTAATCCTGTATTGGGATGTGGTTTTATTAGAACCGTTCGAATGTTTGTTTTATTTGCGCAATTAACAATATTTTCTACCACCTGTTCAACAAAAGGTAGAGAAGAATAATTTTCTTGTTGTGGAATTATTCCTTCCCATGTGGGTGCATAAAAAATAACTTCCTGCCCTTGTTTTGATAATCCTGTTCTTCCGATATATTTATCAGCAGTGATTTTTATACGCTTTGTATCAACATCATATTGTGAAAATAAACCGATTTCTAAATAGCGGTCAATTCCAGCTTGCCCTGCAACACATACTTCATCATACGCTCTGATTATTGGTTTAACTGATGTAAATTTATTACTTTCTCCATGCGTTACAAAAACATGCTTCAATTTACGATTAGCCATCAAGCTTAAATTGCTATTGTGATTTACTATGTAATAAACAATGCCATCGGTTAAACTTTCAATATCTTTTGCGTTATAAATAATGCGGTATTTTATTTGCTGTTCATTTAGCAGTTTTTTGTAAAACCGCGTTAAGTACCAACGGTGTTTAATAAGCAATACAAAGTCGGCAGGAAAAACACCGTCGTGAATATATCTAATCAGCATTTCGAATGTGCCAATTAGTGTTCTGCTGTCAATATAAACATAATGTTGCATACGCTTCACTTTTTGATTTCTGCTAATAATGGAGCAATCATTTTTTCATCTTGCTTGACAACATCGACAATATTACCAGTCGAAGATGATGCTAAAACCGCCAAAGTAGCCAAAGCAACAGTTTCTGCTTTGAGTAGTGTTTCTTCTGGTTCAATACCGAAAGCATTGCTACGCATCGGTGTTGCCGTGCGTTCTGGATTAATGCAATTTACTTTTATATTATCCAAAATCCATTCTTCGCTTAACGCTTGGGTTAAATTAGCAACTGCCGCCTTGCTGGAAGAATATAAAGAATAATTCGAACGACCGCGTGTATAACTAGAAGATGTAAAGTTAATCAAACAACCCGCAACTTCTTTCAAATACGGATACGCAGTCACCGCGACATTAACCGCTCCGTTGAAATTAACCGCAATACTTTCGCTAATTTCCGCAACAGTTGTTAAGTTAAGTGGTTTGTGGCGCAAAATTCCCGCGGTGTTAATTACTATATCAATCCGCCCTGCTTCGTCATGCACTTTTTTCAAAGCGGCATGCACGGTTTCAATATCAGCAACATTTATGCCATTAGAGCGAGCAAAAGCATGAGTTTTCGCTCCCAATTTTTCCGCTAAACGGCAAATTTCTGCACCGATACCGTAAGTTCCACCAATAACCACGAATATTTTGTCAGACAAATTGCGCAATTTATCCAAAGACAAAATATTTCGCAAAGAGAAATCACTTCTGGATTGTAATAACTTATTGGCAATAAATAAATCCGTAGATACGGTTAATTTAATATTCTCCGCCGAACCATTAACAATGCCAATTTTTACATTGGGGAGGGTTTTCAAAACAATGGAACAGTCGCAAGTACCTTGAATATCAGAGTTTCGGTAAATTTCATATGCTTTTTTCAGCGTGCCTAAACGAAAAGCTTGCGGAGTTTGCCCCTGCCAATAAAACTTACGCGGTGGAATTTCTTCAATTTCGCGTATTGCTGGGTCGGCTTTAACGATGGTATCAACCGCTGGAATACATACATCAACCGCCTGATATTCGTCTAATTTTGCAATACAAGCGGAAATAATATCCAGAGAAATCAGTGGTCTTACCGCATCGTGAAGAATAACTTTACTGTCATCATCATAGCTTTGCAAGGCGGTAATTGCTGAAAGAGTGGAATCGCTGCGTTCCTTGCCGCCGAAAATAATCCGATTTACCTTGCTAAAACCAGCTTTGGCAACAATTTCTTCCGTGCGTTTTATGGAATTTTCTTCGGAAACAATCACTATTTCGTCTATTTCAGGGTGCTTTTGAAAAACGGATACGGTGTGTTCCAACGCGGTTTTGCCTGCAATTTTGGAAAATTGTTTGGGGTAACCCAAGTTCATTCGTTGCCCAACCCCACCTGATAAAATTACCGCAACTGTTGTAGTCATGGTTTTTCCTAAATCAAAAAAAAAAAAAAACGGTTTTGTAAAAATTTTTTCTACTCTACGATATTTTATTTAATTTTCTAAATTTATGCAAGCTTTATCTTTTTAATAACCAATCAAGTGCATAAATTTGTTTAATTCCGTTATGAGATATTTCTCGGCTATCGTCCATACTGAGAATATATTTCGGATAGTTATCCGAAATTGCCTGCAAGGAAGAAAGTTCTCGTTGTAAGGTTGTTGGGTCTTTGACCGATAAAGCTACTTGAAAATACAGCAATTCCTCTCCCGTATCTACCACAAAATCAACTTCACCATATTGTGTTTGTCCGATATAAACTTTTTTATACCGTCTTAATAATTCCAAATAAATGATATTTTCTAATAACCTGCCCTCATCTCGAATACCTTTCGAAGTTAAAAATATTCTTCGCATACCCATATCAGCTGCGTAATATTTTCTTTGTTGTTTCAAGATTTTTTTACCGCGAATGTCATATCTTTGTGCGGGATAAAAGATATAGGCATCAGCTAAACCTTGAATATAGTCCGCAACGGTTTTCGCATTAGTTTTAGTCCCGAGTGATTGCAAGGTATTGGCAATTTTTGTCGGATTAGTTAAATTAGAGATATTGTCAAATAAATAGCTGGTTATAGTTTCCAACATAGCTGCCGATGATAAATTTAATCTTGCCATAACATCTTTTAGCAAAACGGTATTCACAATGCCCATTAAATAATCGCGAATGGTTATATCATCTTGCTCAAAATGAATTAAGGCTGGCATCGAACCTTGATGTAAATAATCCGCAAAGAGCCGTTCGGGACTTTTATTATCTCGCTGATAAACTGAATAAAACTCCGCAAATGAAAGCGGTAAAACGGGAATTTCTACAAATCTTCCTGATAGTAATGTCGCCAGATTACCTTTTAATAAAAACGCATTCGAACCTGTAATATATAAATCGATATTATCTCGCACATATAAAGAATCTACTGCTTTTTGAAAATCAGGCACATTTTGAATTTCATCAATAAACACAAAATATTTTTCACCAGCTTGACAACGCTGTAAAATTTCATCGTGCAATGTTCGGTAATTCAGCAAATGTTCGTTTTCTAATAACTCTAAATTTATATGAATAATGCGCTTATCGGAAATATTGTTGCTTTTCAAATGCTTGATAAATAACTCCAAAAGAGTTGATTTTCCTGAACGCCGCAAGCCCGTAATCACTTTTATCACAGGTTTATTTTGCCAATTTTGTAAGATTTCTAAATAATCTTGCCGAATTATTGACTGACCAATCATTAAATTTCCTAATTTCAATCCATTTTTACCAAGATTTTAGCATTAAAACAAATTACGATAAATATTGCAGTTATTGGTTGAATACGACTGGCAAGGTTAGAGAATAAATGCAGGGCGCAACTAAATTTATGGTTAGTTCTATTTTATATCGTCATCCTGAGCGTAGCGAAGGATCTGCCGATAGAGATTTTTCGCCTAGGACTCAAAATGACGCATTTTTAGACACGCTCAATTGTCAAGAGTTTTGAATATTTTTATTTAACTTGATTGTATAAATGTATAGATAAAAACCTCCAACACGAGATGGATGGTTTTGTCAATTTGAAATTTATTTCTCACTTTGCAGGTTTATTTATTCCCAAACTATCTCGAATGCCGAAATCATCATCGATACATTTTGCAACCAAATCGGCAATGCTTTTACGGGAAATTTGTGCGTCGGGATTTTTGAATTTTTCGTTGCGGTGCGTGATTTCATAATCCACTTCATCACGGCTGGAAAACCATTGCGGACGGATAATGGTGTAATTTAAATTCGACTTTTCGATGATTTCGGCGGACTTTATATATTCCGTAGGAGGCATTGTGCCGCGTCCTGCTTCGTTATAAATTCCATAAGATGAAATCCAAACTAATCTTTTTAGTTCTGCTTCCTCCATTGCGCTAATTAAAGAATTTGCCATATTCGACAAGTCGCCAGCAAGTCCTGCATAAACTGCATTTATTCCGCGCAAATTATCTTTAAGTTTATCGGTATCTAACACATCACCTTCAACGATTTTGATACGCGGATTACTCTTGTAATTGGCAAGCCGCTCGCTTCTGCGAGAATACAAAATCAGTTGAATATTCGGATTTTTATTAAGCAATGCTTCAATTACATATTTTCCCAAAGAACCTGTTGCACCGAGAATTAACACATTCATTTTTTCACTTGTTGCCTTTGCTTGAAACACCGAAAATAATGGGATAAATAATAAACCAAATTGAATAATACTGCGCCGTTTCATTTTATCTCTTCAATCCATTTTTGTAACTCATCGACATTTTTTATCGCCACTGTTGCTTGATTATTTTTTATCCGTTCTTGGTTTATTTTTAACAAATTGTGCTTATTTTTTTCTGAATCGGTTTTAATCGAAACATCTGTTTCATAATTAAATCCGAGTAGTTCTTTTATATACTCTGGTGCATATCCCGTTCCAAATCCCGCATTAGTAAAAAATGGATAAATTTTCTTACCGTGAAAATTGTGTGCTGCAATAAAACTGGCAACTGGCGGAGCAAGACGGGAATTCCAAATTGGAGAACCGATAAAAATCACATCATACGCCGCGATATTGCCGTTATTTTTTAATTTCGGCTTAATTTTATTTTCGGTTTGAATTTGCCCGATATTGACCATTTCCTGATAATTTGTCGGATATTTTTCCGCTGTTTCAATTTCAAATAATGCACCGCCAATATTTTTTTGAATCAAATCGGCAGCAATAAAAGTATTTTTAGTGCGGCTGAAATATGCAATCAAGATTTTTTCTTTTTTCATATTCGATAAACTTGCCCAGGAAATATTCGGTAAAACAATTCCTGCGCTAATCAATTTCATTACATCTCTACGGTTCATAATTTTATCCTTTTGTTGATGAAGATATGGCAATAAATATAATTTCCTGGTCATGTTATATGATTATTTCAGCACCGAATTTACAAATCGCAAAGCGGAATTTGCATTTTCTCTTGCTAAATTCTTATGGGTTATTTCGCTTTCACGGTTGTTTCCGAGGAAGTTTTGGGATTTATATTGCAGACTTTCCTGATTTATGATATTTCTTTCAGCGATTACGCTACCTTGTTTTATAAGCCTTACTTTATAACCATCGCTAATTTCAACTTCACGGCTATTGCCTGAATCTCCACCGTTTGCGGTTTCCCGTGCCTGTGAAGTGAAGTCCGTAAGCACAACTTTATATTCCGCGCTGTCGCTGATGCTTATATTTTGGATTTTGCAGAGCTCCTGAAAAGCGCGGCATTGCTCGTTTTCTTCCGTGCATTGCAGTTCTAAATTCGATAAATGATTTTCGATTTTCGTGCCCTTTAAGTGAAAACCGCAGGCGGAAATCACTGGTAGGAATAAACTTAAAAAAAATACACTCTTGTTCATAAAATTCCTAACTGTTATAAAAATAAAACGCCAGTTTTGTGGCGTTTTATTTAGTAATTACGGTTAATTTTTATATCACATTTATGCAAATAAACCTTCGCCCAAATAACCGTTTTTGCTAAATCCAGGCAGAATAAAGAAATATCCACCGCCAAACGGGCTGATATATTCTTCCAACGGTTCATTATTTAATAAATTTTGCACAAAAATAAAGCCGTCATCAAGATTTGCTTGGAAGCAGATGAAAATTAAACCGACATCCAGCTGACCGTTTTTGGCAACGCCACGCGAATAATTATACGGACGACGATAAATTAAATGCTTTTTCATAAATTCAGGATCGCGTGGATTAGCAAGTTTCATATGCGCATCGTGCGGGATTTTCGCGCCAGTTTCATCGCTTTTGTAATCTGGTTCATCGTGTTCAGCTTTCATACCGAGCGGTGCGCCAGAATATTTTTCCCGTCCGAAAATTGTTTGCTGCTCTTGCAATGGCGTTCTATCCCAAAATTCGACGAAATGACGAATAATCCGAATCGCTTGATATGAACCGTTTTTCGCCCATTCTGGTTCGTCTTGCGAATTGCTGGCAACGCCTGACCAAAGCACTTGATTGGCGGTTTCTTCCTTTGTGATATCGGGGTTGCCTGAACCGTCGCGGAAACCGAATAAATTTCTTGCCGCCTGACCTTCGGGAGCTTTCGGCATAAAACCGTCAATAGACCATTTAACAAAGGCGAATTTATGTAGTTGCTTGATAATATCGCGCAAGGCGTTTTGGCAAGTTTCGGGAGAAAACGCGCAAATTTGCAGAGAAAAATCACCGTCGCACCAAGCGGATTGCAGTTTATCGTTCGGGAAATCTTTCATTTCTTGCAAATGTTTTGGTTTTTTGTCTTGCAAACCAAAGCGTTCGTCGAACAAGCTAACACCAAGTCCGACGGTAATAGTTAAGCCGTCGGGGAGAATTGTTTGCCCTAAAATTCCGCTACCTGATGGCGGCAATTTATCGTTGGGGTCGTGTAATTCACCGCCTTGGGTGAGAAATTCAATCCTATTGGAAAGAATATGAAACATTTTTTGCAATTCATCTTTCGTCGTAACCGAAACACTAAATGCAGCAATAATCGAAAACGGTTGCAACGGAGTTTGAATTCCCGCTTGATGCTCACCGTAACAGTCATATTTGAACGGTGAATGCTCTTTTGGTGGAAGAAAATCTTGCTGGCATTTTTCTTTTTTTTCTGCCGTTTGCGGTTTATCTTTATCGATATTTTTACCGTTATCGGCAAAAGCGGAAATTACCCCTGCCGCCGCAACTCCCGTTAAACCTGTTTTCAAAAATTGCCGTTTATTGAAATCCAAGTTATTTTCCTCTTGATTGTTTGCAATCGATTTGCTCAACGATTTACGCATTTTTCCTAGCCTCCGTAATATTTAATTAAATGCGAAACAAAAAGTTTTCGCAATTTTATTTATCTTTCAAAAAAAAGATATTTTGTTTTTATAGCTTTTATGTTTATGACGATTTGTTTTTTATAATACTTGCTAGTGCTTATTATCATTTTGCATTGCGGGGAATATGTAAAATGCCGAGCGATTTTGAGAAAACATAGGATGTAGGATAAACAATGACAAAATTAAAAGTGGCAGATATTTTTTGTGGTGCAGGCGGATTAAGTTACGGCTTTTCGCATAGCCATTATTTTGATATTGTTTTTGCTAATGATATTGACACTGATGCAACAAAATCATATCAACTCAATCACAATGGAGTAAAAATATTTAATAACGATATTTCGCAATTAGATGAAAATGCTCTCAATCCTTATAAAAATATTGATATTTTATTGGGTGGTCCACCTTGTCAAAGTTATTCAACGCTTGGCAAAAGAAGAATGGACGATAGGGCTAATTTATTTCGTGAATATTTAAGAGTTTTAACGATATTAAATCCCAAAATGTTTATTTTTGAAAATGTGCGTGGATTATTATCTATGCAACAAGGAAAATTATTTCCTTATATTTGTGAGGAATTTAAAAAATTAGGTTATTTTATCAATTATCAAGTTTTAAATGCAGTTCATTTTGGTGTACCACAAATGCGAGATAGAGTTATTTTAGTAGGTACAAAAAATAGTAAAAAATTTAATTACCCAAAAATAACACACTCTGATAATGATTTATTATCTGAAAATAAACAAATTGTTAGTATCAAAGATGCATTAGATGATTTACCCATTATTCAAAGTGGCGAAAATGGCAATAATAAAGGATTTCGTTTTTCTGCCAATAATGATTTTTTAAAATTTGTACGCAAAACAGAACAATTAAGCGAACATATTAGCCCTAAAAATAATCCAAATTTAATTAAAATTATGCAGGCATTAAAAGATGGTGAAAGCAAAGATGATTTACCGCTTGAAATTCGTCCTAAATCGGGCTACACCAACACTTATGCCAAAATGTGGTGGAACAAGCCTGCACCAACGGTTACACGCAATTTTGCCACGCCAAGCAGTTCTCGTTGCATTCACCCACGAGACTCACGTGCTTTAACGGTGAGAGAGGGGGCAAGATTGCAAAGTTTTCCTGATGATTATATTTTTTACGGTAGCGATCAATCTAAACGCTTGCAAATCGGCAATGCTGTGCCACCATTATTAAGTATTGCTTTAACACAATCCACAGAACAATACTTTGGAGTATAAAAATGTTTGACGGAAAAAAATTTTAAACAATATCGTCAGAAATTAGGTTTTAATAACAAAACTGCATTCAGTGATTTTTTATCTGCCAAAGACATTCAAGCAGATATTGATTTTAATTATATTGAATTTCTTAACACAAGAATAAAAGATATTTTTTATAAAATCAATAATATTTCTTATATCAAGCAAGAAAATATAGAATTATTTTTGAAAAATAATTTAGATAGTGTATTTAATCAGTTAAAACAAAGTGGTATTTTAAATAAATTAAATAATCAAGGACGCAGAAAAGAAGAAGTTTATTTTTCTTGGATTCGTGGTTATTTAATGTTGGAATATTTTAAGCCCGCGATTGCCCAAATATTTTCTGTTAATATCGATACTATTCAAAGCATAGGTGATGATGATTTTTCCAATATCGATACATTCAAAAGAACACCCAAAGCAGATTTGCAAATCAACCATTATCGAATAGAAGTACAGAGTGGTTTCAAAGGAATTAACGATATTAAGCAACATAAAGTTTTAGAAGCTAAAAGAATTTATCTACACAATAAAATAGAAACCATTGTCTTACATTTTGATTTATTCAATGGACAAGTGGCATTTGTGAATATTTCCAATATTGCTGAAAATGACTTAAACTGGATTACTCGCCAACAAATGGAAGGACAAACTGTTTTTAATATTGACCAAAATTATTTTAAATGGTTAATTACCGATGAGCCGCCTAAATTAGAAAATATTTTAGACTAATTTCAGGCAGCCTGAAATTACCCTTTGTTAATCGGTTGCGGAGAGCTTCTGATTATTTCTGATAAATCGTGTTCATCTTCAAATCTTGATTTATCCATATCATCAACAGAAAATCCACCTATGTTGTCTAACACCAATTCACTCCAACGCTCTTTCATTGATTTACCGTCGAAAATTTTGGCTTCAAACATTTCTTTGGCAGTTTTAAATTCCGTTCCGTCAGGTATATCACAAAGACCTACCCAATAAGGTTTTTCTTTATCCATTTCAGGAAGATAGCCTATAAAATGATCAATTTCAGGGGTAGAAAGGAAATGAAAGGAAGTTTCATCAACTTGCCAACCCTGTTCAAAGATTTTAAGAATAAAATCATAATCTTGATACCATTGCATATTGTTTCCTTGTCTTTCAGGTAGTATGTATAACAAGTTATCCACGCTAGCAATATATTCAATGAAAAACAATTTTTTCTTGACTGATAATCTGCCTAAACCAGTTAGTGGTATTGCACCAATCAACAATATCCACTTTCCAATTTAAGTCAGATTCCGAAAAAGCATTATTCAAATCAGCCATTTTTTGCAAAGACAAAGGTTGATTGCTAATAATGGCTAAATCCAAATCAGAATAAGGTTTTGCCGTTTGTGTGGCACGACTACCAAAAGCCCAAACTTCATAATCAGGCACATATTTTTGCAAAATATCTCGTACAATATTGTGTTCTTTATTCGTCATCTGAATTTTCGGCATTCATTCTCTCCTTAATTTTAACCAAAAGATATTGAATTTCTTTAAGAAAATCAGGAATTTCAGCAACAATAGAAATAGCGATTTGTTCATCATAAGTATGTGAAGTGCGATTACGCATATCACGATATTTTTTCCAATTTTGCCAATTACCTAACAATAGGTTTTGTTTATTTGCACTGCGAATTAAATCCGCAAAACTCATTTCATCAAACTGTTCAGCATTGGCTGAAATATTTTGCAAAAATCTTTTTAATATCTTATGGCTAATTTCATAAGAAAACTCAAAGCGTTGAATTAAACCGTCTCGAATAATATCGGCATTATCTTCTTGATAAACCGCCAAACCTTCGGCAAGCCTATCAACCGCATTTTCTAATGGCAAAACAGAAAAATGGCTCATTTGGGTTTCCTTTATAAAATAAAGGGTTATTCTACATTGTCTGTTTGACTTTTGGGGATTTTAAAAATCATTGTTTTAGGTACTTGAAAAAAGTGTGGCAACAAGTTACCACCTTACGCTTGCTGAAATTATTTCAACAACTTTCTATCTTCAATATTTTCAAGCACTTGCATTTGTGCGATTGCGATTTTATTGAGTTTTACCAAGCGTTCGGATTGCGGCAGCCCGTCATTGATAAAAACCGCATTTAAATTCTCCATATTTGACATGCAAATCAGTTGATTGATTGTTGCATAATCACGAATATTGCCTTTCAAATCAGGGTGTTGCTCTTGCCATTCTTTTGCCGTCATACCGAACATAGCGACATTTAACAT
>JAFUTP010000014.1 GCA_017484165.1 Cardiobacteriaceae bacterium
ATGGTCATACAGTGCTACCTTTACCGCCTTACTCCCCAAAATTAAACGAACATGAAAAATGCTGGGCAAACCTTAAAAAATATCTTCGAAGTGTAATTCATAACTACAATACAATTGAAGAGGCAATAATGAGCTATTTTGCTGGGGAATGACTATAAAAAACTTCTTTCACAGCAATAAAAAAACGCCATAACGGCGTTAATTTTTTCATCAAACAGGGTAATTTATCTGCTAGCTAATTGCTTCTACACTTGCTGCAATTCTTTTACGCAGATTAGTTCCAGGTCGAAAATATGGCACTGATTTTTCAGCCACATCGACCCAAACTCCCGTCTTCGGATTTCTACCTTTACGAGCTTTATGCATATGTATCGAAAAACTACCAAAACTACGGATTTCAATTCGCTCGCCTGCTTCTAATTTATCGCATATATCATCTAAAACCGCATTCACCACCGACGATATCACTTGCGTTTTTAAGTGAGGATTTAATTCCGCAACTCTTTTAATCAATTCCACTTTGGTCATATTTCACCATCCAAAAAACAAAACAGGCGGTTGATTTTACCGCCTGTTTTTTCATTGCGATTATCCGAATCAATCTTCCGATTTTTTCAATTCTTTGAAGATATCGCCCAAAGAAGTTCCTTGACTATCTTTACGGCTGTAATCCTGAATAACTGCTTTTTCTTCTGCCGCATCTTTGGCACGGATTGAAAGGCTAATCGATTTATTTTTACGGTCAATGTTGATAATTTTCGCTTCAACTTTGTCGCCAACGCTTAATTTTTGAGTTAAATCATCAACTTTTTCCGCCGAAAATTCAGAAGCTTTCAATTGCGCATTGATGTTGTCAGCTAGCTTCAAAATAGCTTTATTTGCTTCAACTTCAACTACTTCACCAGTAACAATTGAACCGCGAGAATATTCACCAGTAAATGCCGCGAAATCATCTTGTGAAAGCTGCTTAATGCCGAGCGAAATTCTTTCTCTTTCAGCATCAATACCCAAAATAACGGTTTCCACTTCGTCGCCTTTTTTGTAGCTACGAACAGCTTCTTCGCCGTTTTCGTTCCAAGACAAATCAGACAAATGCACTAATCCGTCAATTCCGCCTTCTAAACCAACGAAAATTCCGAAATCGGTAATTGATTTAATTTGACCAGAAATACGGTCGCCTTTTGCGTGAGCAGAATCAAATTCTTTCCAAGGATTTGGCTTGCATTGTTTCATACCAAGAGAAATACGGCGGCGTTCTGGGTCAATTTCCAAAATTACCACTTCAACTTCTTGACCGATAGAAACAAATTTACGCGGATTTACATTCTTATTAGTCCAGTCCATTTCAGAAACATGAACCAATCCTTCAACGCCGTCTTCGATTTCAACGAAAGCACCGTATTCAGCAATATTTGAAACTTTTCCTGAAAATTTGGCATCTTTCGGATAGCGTTGCAATAAATCGCCCCAAGGGTCGGAAGTAAGTTGTTTCAATCCCAAAGAAACCCGAACTTTTTCACGGTCAAATTTGAGAACTTTTACTTCTAATTCCTGTCCAACTTCAACCACTTCTGACGGATATTTAACCCGTTTCCAAGCCATATCGGTAATGTGCAACAAGCCATCTACGCCGCCCAAATCCAAGAATGCGCCGTAATCGGTAAGGCTTTTAACGGTAGCTTTAACCACATCGCCTTCTTGCAAATTGTTCAAAATTTCTTCGCGTTCTTCACGGTATTCTTTTTCTAGCACCGCACGGCGAGAAACCACGATATTGTTGCGTTTTTGATCCAGTTTGATGATTTTGAAATCAATTTCCTTACCTTCAACCAAATTCGTTTCCTTCACAGGACGAATATCCACCAAAGAACCTGGCAAAAATGCTTTTACATTTTCAACATCGATGGTAAATCCACCTTTAACACGGCTAGACACGATACCTTTGAGAATTTCTCCGTCTTGGAATTTTTTCTCCAAAACTTCCCAAGCGCGGATTTTTTGTGCTTTTTCGTGAGAAAGTTGAGTTGCACCTTGACCATCTTCGATTGATTCCAAAGCTACTTCGATTTCATCACCGATTTTGATGGTAACTTCACCTTTATCGTTGGTGAATTGTGCGGTTGGAACAAGACCTTCTGATTTAAGACCAGCGTTCAAAACTACGAAATCTTTACCGATTTCAACAACTTCCGCTTTAATCAAAGATCCTGGTTTAAGTTCAGTTTGTTCGACACTTTTTTCAAAAAGTTCTGCAAATGTTTCAGACATAGAAATGTGTAAAAAAAAATAACTAATTAAAAAAAACCTGACATCGTTCTACAACTTTGTCAAGCACTGCATTTACCGATAAGTCGGTAGTATCAATCACAATCGCATCAGCCGCTGGTTTAAGAGGGGCAGTTTCACGATTGCGATCCCGTTTATCTCGCTCGGAAATTTCCCGTTCGAGGGCGGCTAGACTAACATTTTCCCCTTGTTTTTTCAACTGTTCGAAGCGTCTTTTCGCCCGAATTTTGGCATCGGCATCGAGGAAAAATTTCAATTGTGCATCGGGAAAAACCACCGTTCCCATATCGCGACCGTCGGCAACTAAATTTTCCTCACCGCCATAATTTCTTTGCCACTGCAAAAGAGCGGCGCGGATTTTCGGTTTTACGGCAATTTGCGATGCGGCTTGGGCGGTAAATTCGCTTCGTAATCTTTCTTCGGGAATTTCTACTCCCGCGCTAAAAAACTTACCGTTTTTGAATTCAAACTTCATTTTGAAAACTTCCGCGACTTGTTCTAATTCACTGGCATCAAAAAGCAGACAATCTTGCAAATGCAAGGCACAGAGCCGATACACCGCGCCAGAATCCAAATGTTGCAAGTTATATTTTTCCGCGAGTAGTTTTGCAACCGTCCCCTTCCCTACTCCGCCAGGACCGTCCAAAGTGATGATGGTGCGCATTTTGTTCTCCTTGAAATATTTCTAATTGACTTTTTTCAAATAATTACTAGGGCATATCTCAAATTCGTCATTTTGAGCCGTAGGCGAAAAATCTCTATCGACAGTTCCTTCGCTGCGCGTCAGGATGACGAAGGTAAAAAAATAGAACTAACACTAAATTTAGATGCGCCCTTTCTTATTCGCTAATTTCTTTAATTTTCAATCCCGTTTTTTGAGCGATTTCTAAAAAATTCGGGAAAGATGTCGCGACATTTTCACAATCAATAATTTTTATTTCCGCCGCTGCCCGCAATGAGGCTACCGAAAAGCTCATCGCTATACGGTGATCGCCGCAAGTTTTGATTTCACCGCCGCGAAATGCCACAAATTCACCATTATTTCCAGCTTTACCGACAATTTTCATCGTCTCCAAACCAGCTTCGCATTCAATCCCCAAACGCCGTAAATTTTCTTCCATCAAACCAAGACGGTCGCTTTCTTTTACTCGCAGCTCGCCGATTTTTTCCGCCGTAGTGATGCCCGTAGCACAGCTTGCAGCAATAAACAAAATCGGAAATTCATCGATTGCAATCGGCACAAATTTAGCGGGAATATTGATGCCGCGCAGCTCGGAAGGTAAAACTTCGATATCAGCAACTTCCTCGCCTGCGCGGTTACGGATATTTCGAAGCTCAATCCGTCCGCCCATCATTTTGAGAATATCGATTACCGCTGCCCGCGTCGGGTTTATGCCGACATCACGCAGAACAATTTTTCCCGTTTTAGCGATAAGCCCAGCCACGATAAAAAACGCTGCCGATGAAATATCCCCAGGCACTGCCACATCGCAAGCTTGGGGATTTTTTCCGCCCCTAACTTTGATGATTTTCCCTTCCGCCGTGCTTTCTTCGATGATGTCCAGTGCAAAAGCGGAAAACATTCGCTCGCTATGGTCGCGGCTTACTCCCAAAGTTTCGCGGATAGTCGTTGTGCCGTCGGCATAAAGCGCAGCAAACATCAAAGCAGATTTGAGCTGCGCACTCGCGACTGGAAGAGAAAAATCAATTGCCGTCAATGCTGCCCCCGTAATTTGCACAGGCGCGGTGCCTTTTTCCGTCGTCAGAATTTGCGCGCCCATCAAGGCTAGCGGCTCGCTTACCCGTCGCATCGGGCGTTTCATCAAAGAGCTATCACCGATAAGCGTCGAATTAAATTTCTGCCCCGCCAAAACACCCATCATCAAGCGCATTCCCGTGCCGCTGTTGCCAAAATCCAGCGCAGACGATGGCGCGGTTAAACCACGCAAGCCTTTGCCGTAAATTTTCAAATTGCTGCCCGCTCGTTCGTATTTAATTCCCATCGCAGAGAACGCTGCCAAAGTCGCAAGGCAATCTTCACCGTCTAAAAAATTCGAAATTTCGCACTCAGCATCAGAAAGAGCAGCCAGCATTACCGCACGATGCGAAATTGACTTATCACTTGCAACTTGCACATCGCCAGAAATTTCTTCACTCGAACTAATAATCCAATTTTTCATAAATCTCCTTAAAAAATAACTTTTGATTTATCGTTACAATTAGAAATTAAGATAAATAATAATTCTGCACGGATTATTTTTTATCCACAAGTAAAGCTTCGATTTTTTCCAAATGTTCTTTTAATGCGGATATCTCTTTTTGCAAAGCCGTGTTTTTATCTTCCAGCGTTTTTTCTTTTATCTCTTCCCTATCTACTTCCGACCTTGTCTGGCTAATCGTATCCAAGACAATTCCAACCACAACATTCACTACAATGAATGAAGAAATCAGCACAAAAGGCACAAAATAAGCCCAAGACCATGGATATTCTTCCATTACAGGGCGAGCAATTCCCATCGACCAACTTTCAAGAGTCATCACTTGAAACAGCGTGTAAAAACTTTTCGCTAAATTACCGAACCAATCTTGATATTTTTCCCCAAACATCACTGTTCCAATAACCGCAAAGACATAATAAATAATGAATAAAAGCAAAGCCGTCCAAAACACACCAGGGATTGCACGGGCAATAGCTTCAATCACTATCCGCATTTGCTTGAATGCAGAAATTAAACGAAATACGCGGAAAACCCGTAAAACCCGCAACACTCGCGCAACTTGCACAGGAAAAGGAATTAAACTCGTCGGGATTAGGCAGAGCAGTAAAATCAAAAAGTCAAATAAATTCCAAGCTCTCTTAAAATAACCAACGCGGTATGCATATATCTTAAAAACAGCTTCAAGAGTGTAAATAATTACCGCGAAGATATCAAAATATAATAATGCAGTTTTAACCCAACCAGTAAGATGAAGAGTTTCAATCCCGATAGTGATGGAATTTATGACAATTAACGCCAAAATTCCGTTACGAAACAAAGAACTTTGCACCAAATTAGTTATTTTTTCACGGCTAAAAAGCATATTTTTATATTTCCCTTGATTTATATTTTAAGTATTTTATAACCTGTTATCTAATACCTTTTAACATTTCCCGAATAATATGGAAATGATCATCAAAAAAATTCTCCGCTTTTAACTCATCGATTTTTGTCCAAAAACTATACGCCGCATCATCACCCGCACAAATACTCGGACGCGGACAATCGGCAGGCAATTCAAATAAAAATACTTGCGTAATAACTCGACCGCGAAAACTTCTGCCATATGCTTCAAAAATTTGTTGTTTGCGCAAAAACTTCTCCCAAACCGCCTGTGAGCAGGATATTCCCGTCTCTTCGGATAATTCGCGCAAACAACTGGTAAGCATCGTTTCTTTTTCTTCTAAAAAACCGCCTGGCAAAGCCCACAAACCTTTGCCAGGATAGCGACCTCTTTCGATTAAAAGTATTTCATTTTTGTGCTTCACAAGCGCATCAACCGTTACAAAAATCGGCGGATACGGTGCATTTTTCCAAGCCTCTTTTTCCTTATCAATTTGCTTGCGTTCGGCAACTAAATTTTGATAAACATCGGAATACTTAAATGCCGCTAAATATTCCCGCACTTCGCTCGGAAAATCAGTGGAAATTTCTCCGTCCCGTAAATATTTATCCCGCAAAGGTGTCGCCGAATAGCCGCCAAAATCCGCAAATTCAATCCGCTTCCAATTCGGAAAAAGTTTTAGGTAATAAGACGATTCATCCTTTTCATGCCCGATTAAAACCGTCGGCATATGCTCTAAATCGCTAGCCTGCTTGATTTTTGCCACTTGCGTTTCTACCGCTAAACACCAAGCCGCATCGTCGTAGGGATAATCGGGAATAGAAGCAAAAAATACACGGTTTAATTCATTTTCACCCAGCGTTTGTTCAATCATTTCCACCCGTTCAACGAAAGTAAAAGGGTTTTTTATCGTGCGCGGAGTATTCCCTGAACCGATTAAAATAAGTAGTCTATCAACCGAAGTTAAAGCCGCTCGAACTAGTTCTAAATGCCCTAAATGAAAAGGCTGAAATCTACCAATTAAAACTCCAAGAGCATTAGCTTGCGAATCTATAAATAAATGCGGTTCAGTATTCATAATTTAAGTTCCATAAATAAAAATAACTTCCAAAATACGGAAGTTATTTTTAATCAACAGTGTAAAAATATTTCAACAACAGTGTTAATTTGCAATATTTCTTTCATAATGCACAAAAGCATCTTCTAGAATTTCCTGCACTCGCTTTTTAGTTACTGGACGGTGCAGTGCAGCAAAGATTTCCTGCTTTTGTTCCAATTCCGCAACTTCTTGCTTATTATCACCTTGAGAGACTACAATAATCACCAATTCAGGGTGCATCATTTTTAACGACAAAACTACTGGATAAATTTCCTGATTATGAAACCTTGCATCGCAAACAACAACCCCAACAGGTAATTGCAAAAGAATATCAATAGTCGTATTTAAATCCTTTCCCCAATGAACTTTGTAGTCATTACCGAAAGTTTTTTGAAATCTATTAAAAACCGCTTCATTTTCATTGAGGAGAACAATCGATTTTTCTGTCATTTTGGAGATCCTCTAAATTAACTTTATCGCAACAATCATAACAATTAGAAACAAATATTTAGAAATTATCAAGCGCGTATTTTGACAAAAAAATATAAAAAATGCGGCTTAAATTTGCCGCATTTGATTTATTTAATAATCAGAACGGAATATCATCATCTTGGAAATTATTTGTTCCACCAACACCGCTATCAGGATCTTTATTCGCTTGATTTGCCGCTTGATTTTGAAAACCGCCAGCTTGATTATTTTGCTGATAGTTTCCAGCTCCAAAACCCGCTCCGTATTGCTGATTATTTGCTCTTCTATCTGCATAGCTGTTCTGTTGAAAACCGTTATTTTGCTGCGGAAAAGCTTGACTAGCAAAGTTTTGCCCCTGCATTTGATTATTAAACGGAGCACTGCCATTTTGACTGCGCGAATCTAATAATTGCAGGTTATCGACAACTATTTCCGTAATAAATCTATCTTGCCCTGTTTGATTATCTTGCCATTTACGAGTTTGCAACCGCCCTTCGACAAAAATTTTACTACCCTTATGCACATATTGTTGCACTATTCCCGCTAATCCGCGATAACAAACACATCTATGCCACTCGGTTTTTTCTCTTTCTTCGCCTGTTTGTTTATCTCGCCAAGTTTCAGATGTTGCCATTGAAAAATTAGCAAACATTTCGCCATTACTCATACTCCGACAATCTGGATCTAATCCCACATTTCCTAGAAGTATTACCTTATTTACGCCTCTCTGCGCCATATTTTCTTTCCTTTTTATTTGTTTTTGAATATTTTTAACTTATCTTGTATCTATTTACAAAAATTCCACATAAAAAATAAACTTATTTTTATATTTTCTCGCTACCATTCAATTCAACTTTAAGCCTTCAATCATTTACTCAAACTTCACCGA
This sequence comes from Cardiobacteriaceae bacterium, assembly GCA_017484165.1. GTDB lineage: Bacteria > Pseudomonadota > Gammaproteobacteria > Cardiobacteriales > Cardiobacteriaceae > RGIG9182. The sequence continues at coordinate 7,848 of JAFUTP010000014.1, forward strand.
AACTAATCTTGAAACTCCTGGTTCGCTCATTGTTACACCGATTAAACGATCGCAAGATTGCATCGATTTTTTATGGTGAGTAATCATTATAAATTGTGTTTTTTTTGCCATTTCTCGCAATAAATCGCACAATCTACCGACATTTGCATCATCAAGAGGTGCATCGATTTCATCTAACAAGCAAAACGGTGCGGGATTGAGCTTAAAAAATGAAAATACCAAAGCAACCGCGGTTAAAGCTTTTTCACCGCCTGAAAGCACGCTTAAATTTTTCACTTTTTTTCCAGGTGGTCGCACGCTAATTTTTAACCCTGCTTGCAAAATATCTTGCTCTGTCCATTCTAATTTTCCCTCACCTCCGCGAAATAAAATTGGGAAAAACTCACTAAAATTTTTTGCTACCGCATTAAAAGTTTCGTTTAATCTTTTTTTAGTTTCTTCATCAAGTTCTGCTACCGCCTCTTGCAATAGTTTTAATGTTTGTTCTAAATCGTTGCAATGCACGGATAATTCGGCAAATTCGCGGTCAATTTCGTTAAAACTTTCAATGGCAGCAAAATTAACCGCACCTAATTTTTCCATTGCTTGTTTTAACTCTTTCAATCTTTTATTTACCGCTGTTTCATCTACTTTTTCTCCCTCTTGGAATTTAATTAGCGACCTGTTTTGTTCTGCTAACTCCTCCTCTTTTGCGGCTAATTGCTTGGCTAAATTTTCCCCTGTTTCTTGCCGATGATTTAATTCTGCTTCGGCTAAATTTCTTTTATTTTCGGCTTGTAAATATGCTTCGCTTAATTGTTTTTGGATATTTTTAGCGTTAGAAGTTGCTTGTTTTTTTGCATCGAATACATTTTGCAATTCTGCTAAAACCGCAAGATTATCGTGATGGGAAGCTTGATTTGCACCGATTTCATCTTGCAAGTCGTTCAGTTCATCTTGCAATTCTTTGATTTGCTTATTGTGATTTTGAATTTCCGTCATCAAGCGGCTTTGCGCGGTATTTTGCCCTGAAATATTGCTAGTTAAAGTTTGAATTTCATCTTTAAGTTGCTGATATTTTTGATTTACGCTTTGTTTTTCTTCTTTCTTCTTTTGCAATTTATTTTTTAGTTCCGCAACATTGGCGGTTAATTTTTCCAAAGATGCAACATTTTCAATTTCTTCTTCGGCGGAATTAAGTTCAATTTCTGCGTTTTTTAATTGCTCTTGATTTATAACTAAATCCTGTTGCAGATTGCTTAAATTTTCCTGCTCTTTGCCTAAAATTTTTCTACTAGCCGATATTTTTTCTGCGGCTATTTTTGCTTTTTGCTGTGCCTCTTGTTCGTTTTTACGGATATTTTTTAGTTTTTCTTCGATATTTTTATTTTCGATTTTTGCTTGCTTTAATAATTCTTCTGCTTGATTTTTTTCCGCCTCTATATTTTTTATTTTTTCTTCCGCGGTAATAATTTTTTCTTCAATTTCTGCTTTTTCGGCTTGTTTTGCGGCTAATCCTAAATTTTCCCCGCCTGATTCTGCGCGTAAATATGCGCCTTGTCCGAGAATTGAACCGTCTTTGGTTAAAAATAATTCCTTTCCTTGAATAATTGCGGCAAATTCCTGCGGACTTATTGCGCCATCTTTTTTATTAAGCGGCTGCAAGTTTCCGAGTAAGGAGGAAATATCGGCGCGGGTTTGCACAATCTGCTGCCAGTGTTCTGGTGCGGCGTTTTCGCGCTCATTTTTATTTAATAAAAAGCGCGCAAAGGGCAATTTATTTTCCGTCGCATCAAATTCCGCTTCCACTGCGCAAATATTGAAATGCGGCACGAGAAATTTTTCCAAAGCTTCCTGCCAATCGGGCGCGACATTCAACAATTGATAAAGCGGTAGAGCGTTTTTTGGCGCGGTCGCGATATTTTGATTTTCCGCGCTTTCGTCTTTGATTTTGGGCAGAAAATCAGTGATCGCATGCAAACGGGTTGATAACACGGTAATTTCGCGGTCAGCTTCTTGAAAATTTATGCTCGCGGTTTTGGCTTGTTCTTCCAGCAAAGCGAGATTTTCCCGCGACTGCTCGGCAGTTTCTTCACATTCTGCAAGTGTTACTGCCAAATTTTCCGCATTGAGATTGAGTTCTTCGCAAGCAAGACTTTCCTCTTCTATTTTTTCCGTAAGTTCGGTAATTTCCGCACCCAGACTGGCAATTCGCTCTTCGATTGCCGTGCAGCGGTTTTGATTTTCGGCAAATATTTTTTCGGCACGGGCGCGGCGTTTTTCCCGTTCTGCGCGTGATTGTTCCTGCGCCTGTAATTCGGTATTTTTTTCGTGAAAAGCTTGTTCGGCAGCGGAAAGTTCCTCTTCCAAAATGAAATTTTCTTCTTCTACAACCGCAAGCTCTTCCGATTTTGCCTCGACTTCTTCTTGCCACAACAGGATTTGCCGTTCATCTTCCTGAATTTGTGATTGATAGCGTTCGATGCGCTCTTGGGTAGTTTTAATAATGACTTCGCTGTGCGCGGCACGGTCGCGACGGCGGATAAGCGCGTTTTCGCTTTCACGAGCAATTTTTTCCGCTTCGTGCAGAGATATTTCCGCCTGATTTAACTCTAATTCGCTTTCCTGCAAGGCTTTATCAGCTTCATCGCGAGCGGTTTCTGCTTTTTGCAAATTAACAATTGCATCCGCCAGAGCTTCTTCTTCGGCTTGAAAATCAGCCGTGCTTTTTTCCATTCTTTCGCGCAAATTCCAGATTTGCCAACTCAACAAGCGTTGCGAAAGTGCCTCATATTCACTTTGAAATTCACGGTAAATGCGAGCGGTTTCGGCTTCTTGCGCGAGACGATTACGGGATTTTTCCAGTTCATTTAGGCGTTCGAGATTGCGTCCGAGCAATTCCTTTGCCTCTTGCATTTTGAGTTCGCTTTCGCGGCGGCGGGTTTTGTAAAGCCCAATTCCTGCGGATTCTTCGATAAAAACTCTAAGCTCTTCGGGCTTGGATTCCACGATACGGCTAACCATTCCCTGTTCGATAACCGCATAACTTCGCGCACCAATTCCCGTTCCCTGCAACAATTCCACTACATCTTTACGGCGGCATTTTTGTTTATTGATGGAATATTGCGATTGCCCGTCGGAAGTAACTTTGCGCTGCACGACAATTTCCGCATACTGCCCGAATTCACCGTTTGCCGTGCCATCAGCATTGTCAAAATTCAGCTCTACCGTCGCCTGCCCCACCGCTTTACGGTTTTTCGAACCGCCAAAAATGACATCGGAAATATTTTGTCCGCGCAAATGTTTAGCCGAACTTTCGCCGAGCACCCAGCGCACCGCGTCGATAATGTTCGATTTACCGCAACCGTTAGGTCCGATAATTCCTGTAACGGCGGCATCGACGGGAAAAATTGTGTTATCAGCAAAAGATTTAAATCCTGACAAACGAATGGCGGTTAATCGCATATTTTTTTATTTTTTTATATAAATCGAAAATTGATAAGAAAAATGACAAAAAATTGCCGCTGATTATATCCACCGCCTATTTGCAAAAATTATGCCCTCTTGGCTTATAAAATAAACCGTATTCGTATTAAAAATAATTTCCAAGGATTTTTTATGTGCCAACACTTGTTAAAAGTCTTATCGATTACGCTTTTGTTTTATCTAACCGCTTGTTCTAGCAATAAATCTCCTGATACCAAAAATGCCAACAAAAAATCACCAGATGCGGTTTATCGCAAAGTTGATAACGCCAAAAACTCGCTTGCTTGGCAAGGTTTATATCAAGGAATTTTCCCCTGTTCGAATTGTGAAGGCATCGCCACCGCTTTGAAATTAAACCCTGACATGACATACACCTTGCGCACCCGCGAACTCGGTCGCGAAGATAAGGATAAAAAATCCGAAGGTCGTTTTGCTTGGATTGATAACGCACACATTCAACTCACCGCCGACGGACAATCACGCACATTTGCCGTCGGTAGAGATTTTCTCCAACTAGTCGGACCTGGCGGAAAAGCACTTCCTGCCAAAAATCCCAAAGCTTTTGTGCTAGAAAAAACCGATTGATTTTTTCCACTCTTACTATTCTTTTTCAAATAAAAGCGGTTTATTCAACCGCTTTTTAAGTTTATTTATTAGAGATAAAATATATTTTTCAAGGAATAATTAAATGCAAAATCTTCCCTCAATGCAGGAAATTCGTGAATTTTTAACCGCTGACCTTCAAGCCGTAAATCAACAAATAAAAAACGAAATGACCAGCGAAGTGCCGCTTGCAGAAATCGTGATGGAATATGCGGTATCTAGCGGCGGTAAAAGATTTCGCCCGATGCTAACCGTGCTTTGTGCGGGACTTTTTAATTGCCAAGAAGAAAATATTCATATCGCCGCGGCAATGGTGGAATTTATTCATACCGCAACACTTTTGCACGACGATGTAGTTGATGAGTCTGACAAACGCCGCGGTCGCGATAGCGTTAATGCCGCTTTTTCTAATGCTGCTGCCGTGCTGGTTGGCGATTATTTCTACACCCGCGCTTTTCAAATGATGGTCAGAATTGGCAATACGGAAGTTTTACAAACGATGGCAAATGCGACCAATCTCATCGCGGCGGGTGAAATTATGCAGCTGGAACATACGCATAATCCAGACATTAACGAAGAACGCTATTGGCGCGTTATTGAGCTAAAAACCGCGGTTTTATTCTCCGCTGCTTGCCGTAACGGCGCGGTGCTAGCGGGAGCAAATGCACAGCAAATCGAAAAATTAACCGAATATGGCAAACTTTTAGGAATGGCATTTCAAATCGCCGACGATGTTTTGGATTACACAGGCGATGCTGAAAAAATCGGTAAATCATTGGGAGATGACCTCGCCGAAGGAAAACCAACTTTACCGTTAATCCGTGCCCTTTCTGTATTACAAAATACGGACAAAGAACGGCTTTACAACATCATCAAGGAAGGAAAACGGGAAGATATTGCAGAAGTATTACAACTGCTAGCAAAAACCGATGCTTTGGAATATTCACGGCAAAAAGCATTAGAAATTGCCGCAAAAGCTGCCGATATTTTGCAGGATTTTCCAGAAACAAAAGCCCGTGAATATCTTGCGGCAATTCCATTTATTTCCGTAATTCGTTCGTCTTAAATTCGCAATGTGCTCTAAAAAAATCAACCGTCATTTCGCAAAAATCAAAATGACGGTTGATTTCTTATAGGAATGGCTACGAAATTCGTCATTTTGAGCCGTAGGCGAAAAATCTCTATCGGCAGATCCTTCGCTGCACTCAGGATGACGATGGTAAAAATAGAACTAACCCTAAATTTAGATGCGCCATCAATAAACCGCAATTTCCACTAAATTCCCGTCTGGGTCGCGCAAATAAATACTCGACATTTTCCCCAGACGACCGTTTCTCTCCACAATCCCCTCTTCGATTTTTCCGCCCCGTGCTTCAATTTCTTCCTTAATGCTTTCAATATTCCCTTCGGCGATTAGGCAAAAATCTTCCGTGCCGTAATTTGCCGCTGTTGCAAAAGGCGTAAATTCTCCGATTTTGCTATGAATATTTATCTTCTGATATTCCCCGATATTTATTGCAAAGCGAGCATTATTTTCGACTACTTCTAATCCCAAAATATCGCGGTAAAAATTAACCGTCTTTGCAACATCGCTTGCCACAATCACAAAATGATCTATATTTTTTATTTGCATTTTTTAATTTCTCGTTATCTAAGTAAAAAATAACCACAACATTATTAAAATTTATAGCTTAATAATGATTTCAATTTATATATAAAGCTATAAATTTAATAATCATCATTACGCCACTGTTCCGTATATGAATATACAAAAATTGGTGGTTCATAAGTTGCTACTTCTACCACATCGTCCATAAAACACAATATATATATGTGTATATCGTCACCGCAATGAAATAGAAATAATTCACTACTCTCTTCTTGCAAATATCGGCTATATTCCTCAACAGATAAAACTTCAAAAAAGCTCCCTCCTTCACCGTATTTTTTACCCTCTTTAAATGAAATATGCATTCGATGAAAAAGTTCAGTTTTATATGTTTCATTGGTAACTTGATAATGTTCAATTTTGCTTGGAAATATTATATTCAAGCGATTGTTTGGTTCATCTTTTAATGTGCCAGCTTCCAATTGCAGCTGCCATCTTTCCATATACACTCTTGATAGATCGAATGTTTTTTCATTATTTTCGATAACCTTAAATTTCATTACCATATTTACTCTTTGTATCTAATTTTTATTATGCTACTTCTAGAATTTTGAATTTCTAATGTGGGATATCCTTCTTCTCGATTTCCACCTTTACTACTATGTGGTCTAACATTTACATTTCTACCATCAGATAACTTACCAGTTATCGTCCCATTAGGACGAGTTTGCAAATTGCTCGGTTTGAGAGAATAAAAATCCTGCTGTGCTTTCTTATAACCGCCTGTTTTACTGTATTGTCGCAAACTATTTTTTGCACTCACAACAGTAGCTGTTGCAAGAATAACATTGATATCTTCCTGCGGAGATCTATTATTACCACCACCTATTGATATATTCCAACCACTGTTAGTCGAACTATTTACTACTGTACTAGAATTATTTTTGCCATTTTTATCAAGATTATCAAGTTCTGACAATGCACCATCAAAATCGTTTTTTTCTGCCAGCTCAATAATTCTATCTGCTATCTTTTGATCAATATTAGCAATTTCAACCGCAGTAATTATTTCTTCTACCTTTCCAGCAATTATTGCGTTACGCAAAGCATTCAACGGACTTGGTAAAGCTACCTGTCTTGTTTCATATTTTGCAGTATCAGCTATTTTTTCTTCTACTGTTGCAGAACAAAAATTACGAATAATTGCTTTATTTTCATCTCTTTGTGCTGATATTTCACTATATGAAAGTATGCGTAAATTACCATTTTCGCGAATATAAATTTGCTTATATGGGTTATTTAATCGCTCGAGATTTTGTTTTGAAATTTGACAGCGTTCTGCACGAGTAATTATTCCTTTATCAGAATAATTATACTCTGTTGCAAAACTTGAATTTAGGCTTAAATATAAAAAAATTACAATTCCCTTCAATATATTTTTCAACATATTTTTTCCCAAAATTTAATCTCAAAATGTTGCTTATCTAAAACTAACATTGTTTTATAGCTTTCTCATTATATCTAATCTAAAATCAAATACAACTTCTTATCATTTATAAAGATTGTAATCGTAAAAACTCAACTTCACTTTTCTCAAAATGTTCTCAATTGTTATTTTTGCCTAATCTAATATTGCATTGCTTATAATCGCCTTGATTATTTTTTCAGCTGTCGCTTATTTTCCGTAAGCGACACTTTATTTTTTATAACTCATTGTTTTATAAGGAAATTTAATGGCTACTCGCAAACATAATCTCAACGGTGCCGAGATGATTGTTGAAGCTTTGCGTGCTGAAGGCGTGGAATATATCTTCGGTTATCCAGGAGGTGCAGCACTCTATATATATGACGCGCTGTATAAAAATGCCGATTTACAGCACATCCTCGTCCGACACGAACAAGCAGCAATTCATATGGCAGACGGTTATGCTCGGGCAACTGGCAGAGTTGGAGTTGCGCTAGTTACATCTGGTCCTGGTATTACAAACGCCATCACTGGCATTGCAACCGCATACGCCGACTCAATCCCTCTGATTGTTTTTTCTGCCCAAGTTCCGACGGCTTTGATTGGTAATGATGCCTTTCAGGAAGTTGATGCGGTAGGAATAACCCGTCCGATTGTGAAGCATTCGTTTTTGGTAAAAGATATTGAAAAACTCGCCGAGACGGTAAAAAAAGCTTTTTACATCGCCCGCTCTGGCAGACCAGGTCCAGTGCTGATTGATGTTCCGAAAGATATAACCGTAGCGCAAAGCTCATTTTTCTATCCTGATGAAATCCGCATTCCGTCTTATCAACCGACGGTGGAAGGTCATATCGGGCAAGTAAAAAAAGCATTAAAACTCCTGCTCAAAGCCAAAAAACCGATGGTTTATTCGGGCGGCGGTGTGATTGCCGACAATGCCAGCGCGGAACTCATTAGCTTGGTGCGGCGGATGAAATTACCGATAACCAATACATTGATGGGGCTCGGCGCATATCCTGCTAATGACCGTCAATTTGTCGGAATGCTCGGTATGCACGGTTCTTATGAAGCGAATATGGCAATGCATCACTGCGATGTTCTACTGGCGATCGGTGCTCGTTTCGATGACCGCGTTACGGGAAAAGTTGAGAGTTTCTGCCCCGATGCGGAGATTATTCATATTGATATCGACCCATCTTCGATTGCAAAAACGGTGCAGATTGATATTCCGATTGTCGGTTCGGTAAAAAATGTGCTGAAAACGATGCTAGAACTGCTCGATGCAGAAACGGAAAACGGTAACGATATTTCCGCTTGGTGGAAACAAATCGACGATTGGCGCGCGGTAAATTGCTTGGCTTACGAACAAACCGATGCGGTAATCAAACCGCAAAGAGTTATCGAAACGCTCTACAAACTCACTGGCGGTAATGCGATTATCGTCTCTGATGTCGGTCAGCATCAAATGTGGGCAGCGCAATATTTCGGCTTCCACGAACCACGGCGTTGGATAAATTCGGGCGGTTTGGGCACAATGGGCTTTGGTTATCCAGCGGCACTGGGTGCAAAACTCGGTCGTAAAAACGAAGATGTTTATTGCATCACAGGCGACGGTTCAATTCAAATGATGTTGCAAGAACTCACCACCGCAAAACAATTCGGTATTCCAGTCAAGATTATTTGCTTAAATAATGCCTTTCTCGGAATGGTTAGACAATGGCAGGAACTCTTCTACGACAAACGCTATTCAACTACCGATATTCCCGTGCAGCCTGATTTTGTCAAACTCGCCGAAGCGCACGGTCATCGCGGTATTCGTATTGATAAAGCAAGCGAATTAGAAGCAAAACTAAAAGAAATCGTCAAAATCAAAGATGAAACCCTATTCGTCGATATTCACACCGATGCGACTGAAAATGTATATCCGATGATTCCAGCTGGCGGCGGACAGGCGGATATGATGCTGGGACAAAGCGTGCAAACCGCTGATAACGAAGGAATGGTGCTGGTATGAGCAAAGAACAAAATAAAGAACGGCATATCGTTTCCATTTTGATGGCAAACGAAGCAGGCGCATTGTCAAGAGTTATCGGATTATTTTCCGCTCGCGGTTTTAATATCGATAGCTTGAATGTCGCACCGACACAAGATCCAACCATCTCGCGAATGACGCTCACCACTTTTTGCGACCGTCAATTGATGGAGCAAATCAACAAGCAGCTCAATAAATTGATAGATGTCATCAAGCTAGTGCATATCGAAGAAAACGAGCTCATCGACCGCGATATGATGATGATTAAGGTCTCGGCGGACGAAAAAACTCGCCCTAACCTCCTACAACTCGCCGAAGTTTTCCGCGCCCGCGTGGTCGATATGCATCCAACTAGCATCGTGATTGAAATTAGCGGCAGTCCTAGAAAACTCGACGCATTCCTGCATATGCTAGACCATCGCCAAATCCGCGAAATGGCACGCACGGGCGTTACGGGCGTTGCGGTTACGGGTTCGGGAAAATGCTTGGATTTATAAGATTTTCCCTCAAATATCAAGTGCTTTTTTACAGTTTTAGGGCAAGCTTAACCGCTCGCCCTTAATTATTTCGAATAAGTTGGACAATGTCCTACTTTTGGTTTAACTCAAATCTTGGAGAAACAAATGAAGGTTTATTACGACAAAGATGCCGATATGTCTGTTTTACAAAACAAGACAGTTGCGATACTCGGTTACGGCTCACAAGGACACGCGCATGCCAATAACTTGCACGAAAGCGGTGTGAATGTAGTTGTAGGACTACGCAAAAACGGCGCAAGCTGGAATAAAGCGGTAAATGCTGGATTGACGGTAAAAGAAGTAAAAGATGCGGTGCAAGGTGCTGATGTAGTAATGATTTTGCTGCCAGATGAAAATATCGCTGATTTATACCGTCAAATCGAAGGCGATTTGAAACAAGGCGCGGCTTTGGCTTTCGCTCACGGATTTAATGTGCATTACGGTCAAGTTACACCGCGCTCCGATTTAGATGTAATTATGATTGCACCGAAAGCACCAGGACACACCGTTCGTAGCACATATCAAGCTGGCGGCGGCGTGCCACACCTGATTGCCGTCGAAGCAGATAAAAGCGGTAAAGCTCGTGATATCGCTCTTGCTTATGCAGTGGCAAACGGCGGCGGTAAAGCTGGAATTATCGAAACCACATTCAAAGAAGAAACCGAAACCGACCTCTTCGGCGAACAAGCAGTTCTTTGCGGCGGCTGCGTTGAACTTATCAAAACAGGTTTCGAAACTCTGGTCGAAGCAGGATACGCCCCAGAAATGGCATACTTCGAATGCCTGCACGAATTAAAACTTATCGTTGATTTAATCCACGAAGGCGGTATCGCCAATATGAATTACTCAATCTCCAACAACGCGGAATACGGTGAATATGTAACTGGACCTCGTGTCATCAACGAAGAAAGCCGTTACGCAATGCAAGAATGCCTCGCTAATATTCAAAACGGTGAATACGCGAAGTCTTTCATCAGCGAATATAAAGTCGGCGCACCATCTATGACCGCTCGCCGTCGCCAATTAGCCGATCATCAAATCGAACAAGTCGGCGCAAAACTTCGCGCAATGATGCCTTGGCTACAAAAAAACGCTCTCGTAAATAAAGACAAAAACTAACCGCCAGCGGCGGTGGGCGATCCTTATTTGCACCTACGATTGCCGTCTTCGGTATTTACGCAAAACAAATCCGCCGTTTTTTACACGGCGGATTTTTTATCTTTACCGCCAATTTCCGCCTCTTCCGTCATTTTGAGCGAAGCGAAAAATCTATCGACAGATCCTTCGCTTCGTTCAGGATGACGGCAGCAGTATTTGGCGGTTTTACCGTCATTTTGAGCCGTAGGCGAAAAATCTATCGAAGTTCCTTCACTTCGCTCAGGATGACGGCAGTAGTGTTTGGCGGTTTTCCGTCAGCCGTTAGCAAAAAATCTCTCACCGTAACCGTCATTTTGCGCCGTAGGGTGGGCATCCTTGCCCACCAAAATAATCATCATTGCGAGTGATGACAAGTCACAAGCGTCGCCGTCATTTTGAGCGTAGCGAAAAATCTATCGACAGTTCCTTCGCTTCGCTCAGGATGACGGCAGCAGTGTTTGGCGGTTTTACCGTCAGCCGTTAGCGAAAAATCTCTCACCGCAACCGTCATTTTGAGCGAAGCGAAAAATCTCTCACCGCAACCGTCGTTTTTCGCGACATACGAAAAATTTCTTGACAGGCGGAATTTCTTTTATTTATAATAGCTCTTGCTTTATTGATAAAGCGTATTTTTTAATTTGTAACAGGA
>JAFUTP010000015.1 GCA_017484165.1 Cardiobacteriaceae bacterium
ATATATATATATATGTGTGTGTTATTATTTATATTCAACATATTAACCCTTTATGTATGATTAAAAGCGTAAAATGATGGAAATTGTGGATTATAACAGATTTTTATTATAGATGAAAAATAAACTAGGTATTTTACAATGAATAATCAATCAGTTAATGCAGAAATAAAAATTCGAGAATATTTAGATAACCTGCCTTTGCAAGAAAATATTTCTGTGCTTTGGGCGGTTGAAAGTGGTTCTCGTGCGTGGGGATTTCCGTCTCCTGATAGCGATTATGATGTGCGTGGGATTTATATTTTTCCACAAAATGAATATTTAAAAATTTTTCCAGCAACAGAAAGTATTGAATTTATTTCTGAACAATGGTTTGATGTTGGATTATGGGATATTCGCAAAGTTGGCAAATTATTACAAAAATCGAATGCGGTAATTTTTGAATGGTTTAACTCGCCGATTATTTATCAGAAAAACGATTTTTTTGCTCAACATTTTGCTGAAATATTAAATTACTATTTTTCTGCCCCTGCATTTATTTATCATTATCGTGGTCTTGCTAAAAGTGCAATGGATCAAATGAATATTCAACATTTTGATTTATCAGAATTAAATAATCATTCTTATAAATTAAAAAAGTTTTTCTATTTACTGCGTTCATTATTAGCTGCTGATTTTGTTTTGAAAGAACAAAAAATACCGCCGATTGTAATTTTTGATTTAATGAAAAATCATTCATTAGAAATACAAGAAGAGATACGAAATTTAATTGATATAAAATCTCATCAAGACGAAAAATATACGCAAACTATTCCTGTAATTTTATGGCAACTTGTTATAGAATTGTGGAAAAATATTTGCGATTTTTCTTATCAAAATGATAAATTACCTGATATTACGCCACTTGATAATTTTTTCAAAAAACTTTTGAATAATTTTGCATAATATTATGAATATATACCATTCATTTTCATTAGAAGATTTAGAAAAACAAAATCTTCAATTGTTTTCTGCAATTTCTGGTTCTCGTGCTTATGGATTGGCCACAGAAAATTCAGATACTGATATTAAAGGAGTATTCTTCTTGCCTTATTTTGATTTTTTGGTTTCTAATCCATTAAAACAAGTTAATGATGATAAAAATAATATTGTATTTTATGAATTAGGACGATTTATTGAACTATTATTATCAAATAATCCAAATATTTTAGAATTATTAGCAACGCCTAATGATTGTATTTTATATAAATCACCGTTGTTCGATAAAATAGACAGTAAATTATTTTTATCTAAACAAGTAAAAAATACTTTTGCAAATTATGCGTTCAGTCAAATAAAAAAGGCTCGTGGGCTAAATAAAAAAATCAATCGACCGATTATTCAAGAAGAAAAAACGCCTATGGATTTTTGTTATATTTTAACAAATAATCAATCCAAGCCATTAAGTTTGTGGTTGTTAGAAAAAAATTTAAATCATTGTGATATTGCATTAAATAAAGTTTCTCATTGTAGAAGTATTTATTATGTTTATTTAGATAATGGAGAATATGGTCATTTACCTTTGTTTTCTAATTCAAGTCCGCATATTATTGAACCACATAATAATAAGCCTATTGCCTTTTTATCTTTTAATACAGACGCATATAGTTATTATTGTAAAGAATATGCTTCTTATAAACAATGGGAAAAGGAACGCAATCCACAACGCTGGAAAACAACCCAAGAACATAGCAAAAATTATGACGGTAAAAATATGATGCACACTTTTCGTTTATTAGAAACGGCTTTAGATATTGCACAATATGGCGAAGTCATTGTACGCCGTAAAAATCGTGATGAATTATTAGATATTAAACATGGGGAATTTGAATATGAAGATTTATTAAAAAAAGCCGAGAATTTAATGGAAAAAATAGAAATGGCTTTTCAAAAATCTTCTTTACCTGAATATCCAAATTATCAAAAAATTATGCAATTATTAGCCAATTTACGACAAGAAATTTATGCTTAATGTTAGGAAAAATCAGTGATAGATATCCCATTTAATAATTTTCCTATGAAAAAACTTAATATTAAAGCCTATTGTCGCCGCAGTTGGGGAAATTATTATCAAGAAAAAGTAAGATGTAATGAAACGATTATAAATAATTCAACGGCAAAACAACTATCTAAAATAAAAAAAAATTATAAAAAAACTTTCGTAGAACGATTTGGCATTAAATTACTTTATGTCGTATTTTTTATCTTTTCTTTATTTATCATACTTATTATGATTGGAGCTTATGATGAATTTAATACTAAAAAAACAATTATTGAAAAAATTTATTTCATTCCTTATTTTTTGCTAATTTTCTTACTTGCTTGGATTTATATTTGGTTTAAATCGTCTATTATTTTTTGGCTTTTCGGTTCAAACGCATGGTGGTTTAGTCCATTTGCTTGGTATCAAATATTTTTTTATCATAAAATTGTCCATAATATGAACAATATTTATGCGGGTAAATGGAAATTATGTTTATGTGAAACATATGTTACTAGCCAAAGAAAGAGTTTTTCGCGTAAAAAAATAACTTATTTAAGTCATTATGGATATACACATAAAAATAAAGATAAATTATTACCGATAAATATTGTGCCAGAAGCAAATAATCATTATTGGAAAATAGATAATTATATTTTATGCGTTTATGCAAATGATATAAATATCCCTATACCACTTGATAAAAAATTAAATTGTATTTCCTGTTTAAGTATTTATGAAAAAGAAAAAATTCATCAAAAAATAAGCCAAGCCGTTGAAAATTATTTTAATTCTATTGAAGCTTGAATGGAAATTCAATTATTTTCAGGCTGGTCAAATTAAATTACATTTGTTTAACCTGCTGAATAAATTTATCAATATTTGATAAATTGTAAATTCTAACAGTCTCGTACGCTTCCCCTAATTTGTTTTTTTTCCGATAACCAACCTTGTCCGTCCGTTATCCAAACAAATTCAAAATTTTTATATTGAAAAACAATATCCGAAACTTCAGTATAAGAACGAGCAGTTTCATTTAATTGTGAACCGCCATTATAAAAATAACAAATTTCTAACAGTTATAATATTTATATTTTTTATATACTCAATAACATTTTATCCCATTCTTTCTATTTATTTCATATGCTGCTATTTTTTTATATGAACCATTTTTTTGAAATTGATTTATTGCATCTTTTGCTGTCTCCGCTATTACAAAATCTAAAATTTGACAATTTTCAAATTCTTTTCCATCATTATCAAAAGTTCTACCATCAATAGTAATAATTACAAATTCTTTCATAATTATCTCTCAAATATTACTGCTAATATAAGTCATCTCTTTTTCATACTGTTTTCCAAGATTTTCATAATCAACAAAATTAACAAGTTTTCTAATTGGAGAATAAATAGAAGCGTTGATAACATTATCAAATTGTTTATATCGTTCTTCTTTTGCAACAATGATAAATCTTGCACGAAAATCCTGTAATTCAAAAAATTTGTTGATTGAATTTTTAAAATCTGTACTGTGTTCAACTTCAAAAAATGAATTTGGTAAATTTCTCTCATTAAACCAAATCACATCAACAGTTTTAGCAAATCTAATGATTTCAGCATAAGTAAAATCACATTTATCAGTGGTTGTAACTTCACTTAATTTACGATTGATAAATAATCTATTTTTATCTTGTGCTGGAACAAATGTTTTAAAATTTCTTTTATTACCTATTTCAGCAATAATTCCTTGATAATAAGCGTGTGTAAATTCATTTTCACCAACCATTTTGCCATTTTTTATGGTGAATTTTTCCAAAATTTCTTTTTTGTAACCACTCAATCCCCATAAACCTGGTTGAATTTTAAAAAATTCATCATTTGTTTGCAAAATACGGCGAATAGACGCAAATGGCGTTTTGGTTTGCCAAGACGAAACATCGGTTAAATGATAAAGTTGCGACAAAGTAGCCACATTACCTTGTTTTAATAAAGCTTCAATAACATAATGCTTTTGTCTTTTAAGCATTTTATTTATTCCTAATTGAACAAATATTCATCAAATTCCAAAGCCAAAGATAAAGCGGCTGAACCGCAAAATGGTTCAATTAAACGCTTTCTTTGGGCTGTTTTGGGAAAATTATTTTCAATAAATGGAACTAATTTATATTTTCCGCCTGCCCATTTTAAAAATGGTTTAGACATTTTCATACCCTCAAAAAACATCAAGCGGCTTAAAATTGTACTCTTAAAGCCGCTTGATGCATGCATGCATTATTTATTTTTTATCTTCCAACATTGGTAACACAGAATTTTTATCGCCAATTAACAAACCGCTTTGGCTGTAAATGCCTAATTTAGCACGCGTGTCGGTAATATCCAAATTACGCATCGTTAATTGACCGATGCGGTCAAGCGGTGTGAATGCGGCGTTTTCGACTTTTTCCATTGATAAGCGTTCAGGGGCGTAAGTCAAATTTGGTGATTCTGTATTCAAAATGCTGTAATCGTTGCCACGCCGCAGTTCAAGCGTTACTTCGCCTGTAATCGCTTTGGCAACCCAGCGTTGTGCGGTTTCGCGTAACATTAACGCTTGGCTGTCGAACCAGCGTCCTTGAAACAACAAGCGTCCCAAACGCAAACCGTTAATGCGATACTGCTCAATGGTGTCTTCGTTGTGAATGCCTGTGAGCAAGCGTTCGTATGTGGCATGCAGTAACGCCATTGCAGGAGCTTCGTAAATGCCACGCGATTTGGCTTCGATAATGCGGTTTTCAATTTGGTCAGACATACCCAAGCCGTGCCGTCCGCCGATTGCGTTTGCATCCATAATCAACTCAACCAAATCGCTGTATGTTTTGCCGTTGATTGCCACAGGTACGCCTTCTTCAAAACGCACCGTAACTTCTTCTTTTTGAACAGAAACTTCGTCTTTCCAAAATGCCACCCCCATAATCGGTTGCACAATTTTAATGCCACTGTTTAAAAATTCTAAATCTTTGGCTTCGTGCGTTGCCCCTAACATATTAGAATCGGTTGAATAGGCTTTTTCGGCAGACATTTTGTAATCAAAACCGTTGGCGGTTAAAAACGCCGACATTTCGGCTCGTCCGCCTAATTCGTCAATAAAAGTTTGGTCAAGCCAAGGTTTATAGATTTGCAACTGCGGATTAGTCAGCAAGCCATAGCGATAAAAGCGTTCAATATCGTTGCCTTTGAAAGTCGAACCATCGCCCCAAATATGCACGCCGTCTTCTTTCATCGCCGCAACCAACATAGTGCCTGTAACCGCACGCCCTAACGGAGTGGTATTAAAATAAGGCACGCCGCCAGTAGAAATATGAAACGCCCCACACTGAATAGCCGCCACGCCCTCAAACGCCAACTGTTTGCGACAGTCAATCAGCCGTGCGTTTTCCGCACCGTAATTCATCGCTTTTTTGGGAATAGCGTCATAGTCAGATTCATCAGGCTGTCCTAAATTAGCGGTATAAGCATAAGGCAAAGCCCCTTTTTGTTTCATCCATAATAATGCGGCAGAAGTATCCAAACCGCCCGAAAAGGCAATGCCTACCTTTTGTCCCACAGGGACGCTTTGTAAAATGGTTGTCATTTTTTGTCCTATCTATTTGAAATATAAAGAAATTTAACAAAAAACAGCCGCTTTCCGTCGCGACTGTTTTTTTGTTTAAGACTCAAAATCCGCTCAAAGAATTAGACATTGTGCCGCTTGCATCAAGGCATTTTCCGCTACACGAACTTGAATATGCGGTGATATTTCCGCAATCTGAACCTTTATTTTTTTTGCAAAGTTCGGAAGCGGCTTTGCGGTCGTCAAAACTGTCGCCTTTTAAGCACACGCTAATTCCGTCGGAACTGGAAAATGTGTAGCAAGCGGCAAAAGTAGAAGTTGAAAATAATGCGAATAAACAACTTGTAAGCAATAAGCCTGATTTCATTTTGATTCTCCTTGGTTAAAAAATAGCGGTGAATGATAAGCCGTCATTTACCGCTATTTTTCATAGGGAGCATCTTAATTTAGGGTTAGTTCTATTTTTTTACCCTCGTCATCTTGAGTGCTGCGAAGGATCTGTCGATAGAGATTTTTCGCTTACGGCTCAAAATGACGAATTTTGAAACATATCCATAGTTATAGTTATTTCCAGTTAATTTCGTAGAAAAATTTCCCGCTCTAAATCAAAAATGCGGCTTGGCGGTAATTTCGGGCAAGTTTTACCGTAAATAGGCAAATTAGGAAAATATTCAGCGACTTCTTCTACACTTAACGCTGCCCTTTTACCGCTTAAATTCGCGGAAGTAGAAATAATCGCGCTTTTTACCGCATTGCAGATTTCCGCAACTTCCTTTTGCGGACTAATCCGAACCGCAATTTTTCCGTTAATTACTAATTTTTTCGCTGCCTTTTCGGTTGCCTCTAAAAGAAAAGTTGTCGGTTTTTGACTAGCCAATTCTTGCATTTTTTGCAATTTTTCCCCTGTTGGAATATTTGCAAATTCGGAAATTTTTTCTAAATCATCAGCTATCACGATAAAACTTTTACCCTCTTTGCGATTTTTTATACGGCAAATTTTTTCCACGACTTCTTCTTTTTCGGGATTTCCACCGATACCGAAAACCGTTTCCGTCGGATAGGCAAATATTTCGGAATTTCTAAATAATTCAACGATTTTTTCAAGCCCAACTTGATTGATTTCTTTTTTCTGCATTTGTAAATATAAAAATTTCAAGTTAATTTCTAAATTATCCGCCGTAATATTGCCCTTTATTTTTGTCAATTAAATTAAGGAAAAAAATTATGAAATTCGTTCAAGATTTCAAAGCATTTTTATTACGCGGTTCGGTTACCGATTTAGCAGTCGGTATGGTTGTCGGAACGGCATTTACGGGAATGGTAAAAAGCCTAGTCGATGACATCATTATGCCGCCGATTGGTCTTTTAATCGGCGGCATTGATTTTTCTAACTTGTTCGTCGTCTTAAAAGAAGGAGAAAAAATCGCCGCACCGTATGCCACGCTAAAAGCGGCACAAGATGCAGGCGCGGTAACGATAAATATCGGTTTATTTATCAACACTTTAATCAGCTTGGTAATCGTCGGTTTTGCTATTTTTATCGTCATCAAAGCTATCAGCAAATTACAAAGAAGTGAAGAAACTCCACCGCCAGAAACCAAAGAATGCACCGAATGCTGCTCGCAAATCGCAATTGCTGCCAAACGCTGTCCGCATTGCACCTCCGCACAACAAGTGTAAAAATCAGATAAACGCCGCCAAATCAGCGGCGTTTTTTTTTATGTTTTTCCGTAATATCTCGCGGTTTTTATTTAAGCGATAAAGAAATATTCCTATGAAATGGACCGTCGAACAAGCAGAAAAAATCTATTCCCAACCGTTTATGGATTTGCTTTTTCAGGCACAAACTATTCATCGTCAAAATCACGAGCCGAACAAAATCGAAATCAACGCCCTACTCTCAATAAAAACGGGAGCTTGCCCCGAAGATTGCAAATATTGCCCACAATCGGCTCGCTATCAAACGGGAGTAAAACGCGAAAAATTGCTTGATAAAGAAGAAATTCTTCAAGCAGCACGGACGGCGAAAGATAACGGTATATCGCGATTTTGTATGGGAGCGGCTTGGCGCAATCCGAGTGATGCGCAAATGCCGTATTTAACCGAAATTGTGCGCGAAATCAAAGATTTAGGCTTGGAAACTTGTATGACGCTTGGTATGCTTAATAAAAATCAGGCAGAAGAACTAGCCCGCGCGGGACTTGATTATTACAACCACAATCTGGATACATCGCGCAAGTATTACGAAAAAATAATTTCCACCCGCTCTTACGACGACCGCTTGGAAACCTTGCAATTCGTGCGCGATGCGGGAATAAAAATCTGCTCGGGCGGAATTATCGGAATGGGCGAGGAAACGGATGACCGCATCGAAATGCTGGTAACGCTTGCCAATTTACCGAAACCGCCAGAAAGCGTGCCGATAAATCAACTTATCCGCATAAAAGGCACACCGCTCGAAAAAGAAGATGATTTGGAACCGTTTGACTTTATCCGCACCATCGCTCTGGCGCGTATTTTGATGCCGAAATCGCAAGTTCGCATCGCCGCAGGGCGCGAATTTATGAACGAACAAACGCAGGCTTTGTGCTTTATGGCAGGAGCGAATTCGGTGTTTTACGGCTGCAAACTGCTTACCGCCAACAACGCCGAAGAAAGTAAAGATGAAGAACTCTTCGCCAAACTCGGTATCAATCCCAAATGGGTCGAAAGCCGTAGAAAATTACGCGAAAGCTTGCAGGAAGCCGCCGCTCTCGGAATTTATCAACCGAAATCCGAACGGGTTGCGGAATAATCAACAAAGCAATTGACTAAAAATCAAGGAGCTCACAGTGAAAACTAATCCATTTAACTTTATTCTTGACAATCTTGAAGGCTATCTTCCACCGCCGCTCAAACCGTTTCGCAACGAAATCAGCAATTTATTTTCAAAAATTTTGCAAGATAAAAGCGAAAAATTCGATTTCGTCCCGCGCGGTGAATTCTTACGTCAGAAAGAAAAACTGCAAGAAGCAGAGGAAAAAATCCGTAATTTAGAAGCAAAAATTGCCGAAATCGCAAGTAAATAACAAAAGATTTTCAAAAAACCGCAAAAAATCTACGGGCTACTAGAAATTACCGATTAACTTGCTATAATCCGCGCCCCTTTTATCCGAAAGGGAATTTTTTATTTAATCAGTCAGGCGGCATAAAGCCGCTTAATTTTTGGAGAAAAAATAATGTTTGCAGTCATCGAAACCGGCGGAAAACAATACAAAGTTATGCCTGGGCAACGGTTACGCGTAGAAACTTTGAACGGCGAAGTTGGCGAAAAATTCAATTTCGACAAAGTTTTACTTATCTCTAACGGTGAAAACGCTGAAATCGGCGCGCCTTACCTTTCAGGCAAAACTGTGCAAGCCGAAATCATCGCGCACGGCAGAGGCGAAAAAGTTCGCATCGTCAAATTCCGTCGCAGAAAACACCATATGAAACAAATGGGACATCGGCAAAATTACACCGAAGTCAAAATCAGTGCTATCAACTGAATAAGTAAGGAGAAATAAACAATGGCTCACAAGAAAGCAGGCGGTTCCAGCCATAACGGTCGCGACAGTAAATCTAAAAGATTAGGTGTTAAACGCTTCGGCGGTGAAGTAGTTAGCGCAGGCAGCATCTTGGTTCGCCAACGCGGAACTCCGTTCAATGCGGGTAAAAATGTCGGTGTCGGCAAAGATCACACCTTGTTTGCTACCGCAGCTGGTCGCGTAGTTTTCTCCAAGGGCGGAGAAAAAAATCGCCGTTTCGTTTCAATCGAACCAATCGCGTAAAGCAAAATCAAAAATATTAAACCGCAAGCTCTTTTTTTTAGAGCTTGCTTTTTTTGTTATCTTCTAATTCCTTGATTTTTCACGGTAAAAAAATATGAAATTCGTTGATGAAGCGGAAATTTTCGTGCGCGCTGGCAAAGGCGGTAACGGAATTGTGAGTTTTCGCCGTGAAAAATATGTTGAGTTTGGCGGTCCTGACGGAGGCGACGGAGGCGACGGCGGAAGTGTTTTTCTGCGCGCCAAAGAGGGAATAAATACTCTTGCTGATTTCCGTTATGCCAGAAGTTTTATCGCAGAGAATGGGCAAGCGGGCGAAGGTCGCAATAAACGCGGCAAAAGCGGAGAAGATTTGATTGTCGATGTACCTGTTGGCACGCAAGTGTTTGCTTTGGAAACCGAAGAGCTAATTGGCGATTTAACCGAAAACGGTCAGATGATAAAAGTCGCGCAAGGCGGTTTTCACGGGCTTGGCAATACTCGCTACAAAAGTTCTACCAACCGTGCTCCACGGCAGACAAAACCAGGTAGTGAAGGCGAAGAACGAGAATTGCGTTTAGAGCTAAAACTGCTTGCCGATGTCGGACTTTTAGGTCTTCCTAATGCGGGCAAATCAACGCTAATTAGCCAAGTATCCGCAGCTCGTCCCAAAATCGCAGATTATCCTTTTACCACGCTTTATCCCAATTTAGGTGTTGTCCGTGTAGGCTTTTTGCAAAGTTTTGTGATGGCGGATATTCCTGGTTTGATTGAGGGCGCAGCAGAAGGTTTAGGGCTTGGGCATCAGTTTTTGAAGCATTTATCCCGTAACCGTATTTTGCTGCATCTTTTAGATTGTTCTCCTCTGGCGGAAAATCCTGTCGCGGATTTTTTAGCTGTGGAAGCGGAATTGTTCAAATTCGATGCGAGTTTCAAAAATATGCCACGCTGGCTGGTGTTAAACAAAATCGACACACTGTCGGACGAAGAACTCGCTATGAAAGAAAAAGAAATTCGCGAAAAATTGGGCTGGACGGGAAAAATCTACAAAATATCTGCCGCAACAGGACGAAATTGCCAAGAACTCTGCAATGAGTTGATGCGGGAGTTGGAAGCAAATAATTTATCACACATATATGAACATTCTACAAAACATTTTATTAGCAAATTTAGACATTCAGAGTAATGAAGATTTATATGTCAGATGCTTTGACGGTGCATTCTTAATGCGCAAAGAAAAACGATTAGTTTTCAAAAAGCATTCCATTGCCAAATTTGACACTTTCTTTAATTCTTTTTCTATTCTTAAATGGAAAACTTATACCGCCGTCAGAAATATCAAATTACGAATCTCGGGGGGGGGGGGATTATATCTAAAAATAAATAAAAATCAAATTGGCGTAGAAACGCAAACTATCAATGAATACCATCTCGATTTTACACAAACAGCTTGTATCGATATTGAGTTTGCCAATTTAGATGAATTTGTTGATGGAATGCTATTTTTTGAACTAATTGCTTTAAGTGATGATGCCTATATAGATGGTGGTTTTTTTTACACCGAACAAGAACCAATAAATCAAGTCAAATTAGTATGCGTAATTACTCACTTTAACCGCAAACAATATTTACTCCCTACCCTCGCGCGCTTAAAGAATGGTCTTTTTGATGATACGGATTACAACCAAAAGATTAAGTTAATTATTGTCGATAATTCTCAAAATATTCAACCTGATGAAGCACAGGGAGCAATTGTTATTCCTAACCAAAACTACGGTGGCAGTGGCGGTTTTATGCGTGGCTTACTTTATGCAAAAGATAATAATTTTACGCATTGTTTATTTATGGATGACGATGCCAGTTGTGAATTAGATAGCATAAAAAGAGCTTATGCTTTAATGCAGTATTCAACCTCGGACAAATTGGCAGTCGGTGCAATATTATTAGAAGAAAACTTTCCTTGGAAAACCATAGAAGCTGGCGCAAAACTGATAGAAACAGCTATGAGCTATCAAACTAACTCTATTAAGGGCAATTTTGATGCTCGTTTAGTCAGGGATTTACTCTGTTTAGAACAACAAAATACACATATAGACTATTTAGGCTGGTGGTTTTTAATGTTTAATATAGCTGATATTAGACATTTGTCATTTCCTTTTTATGTTAGAGGCGATGATGCTTTATTTCCTATAACAAACAAACTAAATCTAATTACCATCAACGGGATACATTCTTACGGAGAGACTTTTTCAAACAAAGAAAATCCTTTAACTAGATATTTGGGATTTCGCGCAGTAACCGCAATTTATTTGATGAATAAAAAAGCAAATATGCTAGCGGTGATGAAAAAATTTTCCCAATGGTATATAGTTAATTTATTTTCTTATCATTATTCATCAGCGAAAGCTCTATCTGTATCTCTTCACGATGTTATGCTAGAAAAAACAAAAATATTTAGTGAAGATTTAGACGGTGAAAAATTCAGAGCTAAAATTAAACCTTTATTGAATAAGGAAAAATTACTCCCTATACAAACTGATAATATAGATATTCAATATAATTTTGGATATAAAAGCAAATTAAATCGTATATTTAGATTTCTAACCTTGAACGGTTTGTTATTACCAAATTGCTTCTTAAAAAATCAAATCGTTTTTCAACATAAACATTATCGTGCAACTTTTCGAGAAATATTTCGTTATAAAAAAGTAATTTATATTGACGAAAAAAATCAAACCGCTTTTATTGCAGAGCACGATAAAGGAAAATTATTTCAGGGGCTTTTAGAGTTAGGAAAATGTTTATGCTTAATCTACAAAGAATTTAATACGGCAAAACAAGACTTTCTCGCTCAAAAAGATTATTTGACTAGTGAAGAATTTTGGCGTAAAGCATATAACCTTAACTCACAATCGCGCAAGGATAATTAAATATGAAAAACAAAAAAATTCTCATCGTCGGTGCAGGTTTTTCAGGTGCGGTTATTGCTCGTTATTTTGCCGAACTTGATTATAAAGTTACGGTTATTGATAGTCGTGGAACTGTTGCAGGAAATTGCTATTCTTGCCGCGACGAAGAAACAGGAATAATGCTGCACATATATGGACCTCATATATTCCATACCGATTATGAAGAAGTATGGAATTATTTGCAAAAATTCGGAAATTGGAAGCCTTTTATTAACCGCGTAAAAGCAGTTAGCAACGATATTTCAGGAAAAAAACAAGTTTTTTCAATGCCGATAAATTTGCATACTATCAATCAATTTTTCGGTAAGACTTTTTCGCCCCAAGAAGCACAAGAATTTATTACAAATCAAGCTGACAATTCAATAAAAGAGCCTAAAAGTTTTGAAGAACAGGCAATGAAATTGGTCGGCAAGGATATTTATCGTGCATTTTTTTACGGTTATACCAAAAAACAATGGGGAGTTGAACCGCGAGAGTTGCCAGCAAGCATTTTGAAGCGTCTTCCAATGCGTTTTAATTACAACGACAACTATTTTTCTCATAAATTCCAAGCTATACCAGAAGACGGTTATGAAGTGATTGTGAAAAATATTTTGGCGCATAAAAATATCGAAGTGAAATTAAACACTCCTTTTGCGCGTGAGATGCAAGATAAATTCTCGCATACCTTTTGGTCAGCACCGCTTGATTTATATTTTAATTATGAATTCGGACGACTAAATTATCGCTCTTTGAACTTTGAAATTATCCGTGATAGTGGCGATTTTCAAGGTAATGCGGTAATCAATTATTGCCAGGAAGATATTCCTTTTACTAGAATCTGCGAACACAAGCATTTTGAATACTGGCGCGAGTTTGATAAAACGATTATTTACCGTGAATATTCCAAATTATGCGGTAAAGATGATATTCCTTATTATCCAATTCGCTTAACTTCTTCGCAAAAAACACTTGATTGTTATATTGAAAAGGCTCGTCAGTTAAAAAATGTAACATTTGTCGGAAGATTGGGAACTTACCGTTATTTGGATATGGATATTACCATTAAAGAGGCATTAAATACAGCCCAAGAGGTAGAAAAAAATCTACGGACAGGTAAATGTCAAAATGCTTTTTATGTAAATATCTAAAACTCTTGACAGATGATTTTAGTTTGCACGCATAAAGAATTTGCTGCTCCAAAAATTGCTGGCTATCAGGTAATTTTCTGTGGTAGTCAAGATAATTTGCAAAAAAATAATTCATATTTGCTTGACAATACAGGTGAAAATATTTCTCATAAAAACGAGAATTTTTGCGAATTAACCGCAATTTATTGGGCTTGGGAAAATGATTATTTCGATGAAATTGCAAGCTTTTGCCATTATCGCCGTTTTTTTGCAGGAGAAGAAAATTACGAAAAACACAAGATAATCAGCGAGCTTGAAATTTCCCAAATACTTCAAAGCTATGACATAATTCTTGCAAAACCAAGGAATTATTTTATTTTCACAGTTGAACAGCAATATAAATTCGCACATTACAGCAAAGATTTTGAAAAACTGCGTTTTGTCATCGCACAGAAATATCCCGAATACTTGCAAGCTTTTGAAAAAGTTGCCAAAAGCCGAAAACTTTCTCTTTACAACTGCTTTGCAATGCGAAAAAACTTATTTAATCAATACTCGGAATTTATATTTTCAGTCTTGTTTGACATAGAAAAAGAACTTGATATTTCAAATTATGATGCGTATCAAAAACGAGTTTTTGGTTTTCTTGCCGAGCGATTGCTCAATGTTTTTGTAGAAAAAAATAATTTGAATGTTTATTACCGCAAAATTGTTACAACCGAAAAAAGCAAATTTTTTCCACGCATTAAGAAATATTTTGTGAAATAGCTACTTTTCTATCATCTTAATAATTTTCTTACTCCTCTCTTGAATAAATTTTTCTGCACTCTTTATCCAGAATTCAGCAAGATTATATTTTTTATGCCGCTTAAATTGAAAGTCTGATAATTTTGATAAAGTTGGAATATGTCTTTTATTTGCAGCAAATTTTATTTGTGCATCAAAATTTAACTTAAATGCGCTTTCGTAATAAGCATTTTTGATTAAAGCCGCTTCAATATTTTCAAGCTCATCTTTTGTTATCAAATTCAAAAAGCACATTCCGTTATCAAATATTGGGGCTTGTTTTATTAACTGATTGTTATCATTATCAATGAGCATTCCAAAATTTCCCAAATGTCTATCAATATTGCAAATTAGTGCATCAAAAACTAATAAATCCTGAAAATTTTCCTTGCCGTAAATTGCCATTATTGCATCAAATAATTCCACTGTATTATCAAAATTTATCCCCTCTTTAATGCAATTAGCCATCGGAATGTAACCGTATTTAGGACTTGAAAATAATTCGCAACTAGTAACAATTTCCCCATTAAATTCCCGTAAATCGTATTTAACAAAATCAAAAGCAAAAACTTCCGCTATTTGACACATATAGTATTCGCAAAAAGCTTCTTTTCCGCGGTTTGCGTATTCTTTTGTTTGTCCTTTTAAGAGTTCAATCTTTCCGTTGAGATTATTTTTATGCCAACATTTTTTCAGCATACCATTAGTTGTATATTCAGGTGAAGTTGTGATGCCATCTACTTTTGCCGAATGTCCAGCAAATGCCACTAATGCCAAAATTTCATTAAATGAATTTTCGTATAAGTTATAATTTTTCCATTGATAATCGCTATCCGCGGGAATTATCCAAAAACTATCGTTTAATGATAAAGCGAGAGATATATCAAGATATGTGAGAAAATCATTTTTCTTATCGGAAAAAGTCGCCAAAATATTATTTACAAACTCCCGATTATTCGGCACTTTTCTTTTCTTTATCCAATCTTTGAGAATGTCAATAATATTTTTATCTTTTTTAATCAAAAATTCATAAGGCAAGAAGGCTTGATTTATAACTTCCGCTTTAACTATTTCCCGAAATTCGCTCGTTAAATTTTCAAGTTGAGCAATTTTTGTTTCTGCTTCAAAAAAAAGCACGGTTTTATCTTTATTTTTTAATAGATATTGCCATTTTTTTCCCATCTCTTATCACCTATTTTTCACAGCATCGCATTCAAAATTTCGCATACTTCATCGATTTTTTCTGCACCGTTCTTTTCTGTTTGAACACTTATTACCGTTGGATTAACAAATGCAAATTTGCGGGGATTTTTTTGCAGCATTGCGGATAATTTTTTCGGGGAAACTTGATTTTTTTGGCGAAATTCAATTTCGATAATGCTCGGTTTATGTCCCGTGCTAATTTTTTTCACACCGATATCTTCTGCGAGAACTTTTAATTTTGTTTGTGCAATTAAATTGCCGATAGCTTCGAATTTAGCAATTTCACCGTAACTGTCGATAAGATTTTTTTCCACTGTTGCTATTTCTTCGAAGTCTTTGGCGCGAGCGAGTTTTTGATAAATCGTCAAGCGTTTTTGCGGATCTGCGAGATAGTTATCGGGAATATGCGCGGCAATTGACAAATCAATTTCGCAATTTTCTTTTTCACCGATATTGCTGGGGTTTTCTCCGTTTTTAAGCGCGTGTGTGGCGCGGTCGAGGAGTTCGAGGTAATAGCTCATCCCGATTTCGGCGACTTGTCCCGATTGTTCTTCGCCGAGAATTTCTCCTGCACCGCGAATTTCCAAATCTTGTCCCGCGAGAATAAATCCCGCACCGAGCGAATCGGTTGCGACAAATGCCTCCAATCTGCGCTGTGCATCTTTATTTAGCGTCGAAGGCGGTGGCGTAATGAGATAAGCAAATGCCTGATGATTGCTCCGCCCTACTCTACCGCGCAGTTGATGCAGCTGCGCAAGCCCGAGTTTATCGGCACGGTTGATGATTATTGTGTTCGCATTCGGAATATCGATACCCGATTCGATGATGGTGGTGGCGACCAAAATGTCGTAATGATGGTTATAAAACGCCTGCATCACTTGCTCCAACGATTTTTCAGACATTTGCCCGTGCGCGAATGCAACTCTGGCAAGTGGCAGAACTTCGCTAATTAAGCGGCTAATTTTTTCGATAGTTTTGACATCGTTATGCAGCACAAAAACTTGCCCACCGCGACGGATTTCCCGTTCGCAAGCTTCTTCGATAATGGCGATATCCCAATCGTGGATTGAAGTTTGCACCGACTGCCGTCCCTGTGGCGCAGTTGCGATTAAAGATAAATCCCGAAGTCCTGCCAAAGCTAAATTCATCGTGCGAGGAATTGGTGTTGCCGACAACGCCAAAAGATTGACATCATTACGAAGAGTTTTGAGCTTTTCCTTATGCTTTACGCCGAAGCGTTGCTCTTCATCGATTATGACTAGCCCGAGGCGTTTGAATTCCACATCTTTTTGCAAAAGCCGATGCGTGCCGATAACCAAATCACAAGTTCCGTTTTTCAGCGCGGCAATCGTTGCTTTTTGCTCGGAGGCAGAACGAAAACGGCTTAAAGATTCAATACGCAAACCAAATTCCAAAAGACGGTCGGCAAAGCTATGAAAATGCTGTTCAGCAAGTAGCGTCGTCGGTGAAATTAAAGCGACTTGCCGTCCCGACAAAATTGTGGCATATGCCGCACGAATTGCGACTTCTGTCTTACCAAATCCGACATCACCGCAAATAATCCGATCCATCGGTTTTTCTTGCGACAAATCGTAGAGCACGGCTTCGATGGCTGCTTGTTGGTCGGGAGTTTCGGTGTAGGCAAAGGAATTTTTAAGTTCCTGCATTGCCGCTTCGTCATATTCAATTTTGTAACCAATAGCAGCTTCGCGGGCGGCATAAAGAGCGAGCAAATCAGCGGCAGTATCTTTAATTTTTTCCTTAATTTTTTTCTTGGTATTTGCCCAAGATTTACCGCCTAATTCATTAAGCGGTGCACTATCAGGGTCGCCGCCGTATTTGCTAATTAAATCTAAATTACCGATAGAGACAAAAAGTTTTGCCCCTTTGGCATATTCGATAACCAGCATTTCGTCTTCATCTTCAGCAATGCGTTCTAAGCCCCGATAACGACCGACACCGAAATCGCTATGCACAACCGCATCGCCGATATTCAATTCCTGCAAAGAAGCAATAATCGCAGCGGCATCTTTGCGTTTTTGCGCTCGATTTTGCGCGGTTGTAATTTCGTCGGAAAGTTCGGCAAAAGCAATGTGCGGACGGTTTTTCTCGTCATAAAAACTAAATTTTAGCGGTGCTACAAAAAGCCGTGTTTTGTCCGTATCGGGAGAAAATTTTTCCACAATTTCGGCAGAAAGGTTGTTTTTATGGAGAAATTCGAAAAATTGCTCCCGCTCGCCCTTGCCTGAAAAATAAAAATTTGCCGCAGAATTTTTGGCAATTTCTTGTAAAGCCAACTTTTGCCGGTCCTCTTTTTTACCGACAAAAGCAAGCGGCGAAGTATTTTCTTTTATTTGAAAGGGCTTAAATTCCGCAATTTTTCCCGTAATTTCCTCGGGCAAAAACCAAAGTTTTTCTGGCGGCAGAAGTGCATTTTCACGGAAAGGATTGAGCCGTTCGTAGCGTTTTGTGCAATATTGCCAATGTTTTTCCAAAATTTCCGCCGAAATATTGCCAAGCACTTGGGCATTTTTCGGTAAATAATCAAAAATCGATGCGGTTTCATCAAAAAATAGCGGTAAATAGCAATCCAAACCTTGCACGGCGCGCCCCGAACTAATTTGCTGATAAATGCCCGTGTTCAGAATTTTTTCTCCAAAAATTGCCCGAGCGTTTTGCCGAAAACAAATTCTTCCCGCATCGGATAAATCAATTTCAGAATTCGGCAGAATTTTCACCGCACTTAATTTTTCAATCGTGGTTTGCGTATCAAGTTCAAAAGAGCGAATTGAGGCAATTTCCGTATCAAAAAACTCAATCCGATACGGAGTTTTCGCCCCTAGCGGATATAAATCAATAATGCTGCCGCCACGGCGAGAAAAATCACCTTTTTCGGCAATAAATACGGTTGAGTTATAACCTGCAAGGACTAACCTTTCAGCAAATTTGTCAGGTTCTAGCTCATCACCAACCGCTAAATTTATCCCGTAACGGTCAGGGTGCGTGCGGGGACAAAGCCGCTCGGAAATCGCCTGCGCATCCGTTATCAAAATGAAATTGGAATTTAAGCGCGAAACTTCCGACAAACTACGCATTCTCGCCGCTGCTAAATCCGCCTGCGGAGAATATTGGTCATAGGGCAAAATCTCACGGTCGCAAAAATGAAAAAGTGCCGTATCAGGCAAATAAAACTGCAAACTAGTAAAAATATAACGAGAAATTAACGGTGTTTCGGCAATAATTACTAACGGTGTACGACGATTGTATTGCAATAGAAGATTGTAAGAGAGAGTTTTATAGTCGAAATTGTTCATTTTTATAACCTGGGCTTGTCCCAAAATAAAAATTCTTTATAGGGCATATCTAAATTTAGGGTATTTCTATTTTTTACCTTCGTCATCCTGAACGCAGCGAAGGATCTGCCGATAGAGATTTTTCGCCTACGGCTCAAAATGACGAATTTTCAGACACGCCCTTCCGTTGGTATTCTGCTAAAAACGGTAAAAAGAGAAATGTTAAAAATTCTTCATCATCTATCTGGACAGGCGATTTTTATTTTATTTTCCCGCTGCTTTCTCGTAAAGCTTATTTTTATTCAAAACGGAGACTAAATTTATGAAAAAAATCTTAATTATTGCATTGGCATGTGCAGCAAGTTATAGTTTTGCAGCAGCTAAATTCGAACAAAACACATATCAGCCACAACCAGGAATTACGGTGGTAGAAACAACACAAACTACAACCAATCCTCTTACCCCAGAGCCACCAAGTGTGTATTACTATCAACAAACTACGACATATTGCGTTATGTCTGATACATACAAATTCTTCGCAAAACTCTTTAAGTTGAATCTTCCAAAAGAGTGTCAATAATTTGTATTCAATAATTTGTATATAGAACTAAAAAAAGCACGGCTAAATACCGTGCTTTTTTAATTTTTTTAGGAAATTCCAATAGCAAAGCATCTTATTTCATCAATAATTCATGAATATATCTTGCAACTGGGATAAATTCTTTTTTCTCGGAGATGATTAACTCGCGAGTTATAATTGAAGTCAGAGAATTTGCTTGACGGTCTTTTTCTTTCATATAATCATAAAAACAACATATACCGCTTTGTTTTAATTGCCTAAAATTATGCTGACAGTATAATTTTTTAACATCAAGAGGGTAACGCGGAAATTGCGGTGTCATTTTCGCTGCCTTTTTACTTTTTAATCCCTGCGATAAATAATTAAAGTTACCAAAAACATTATGAATAAACTCTAATGCCGATAAATTGTAATAAGCCAAAGATAATTTACCGTGAGCTTTCAGTAAATTATCAAAAATATTAAAAATTGAATTTATATCTTCAATCCATTCCAAAACCGCATAGCAAAAAATAAAGTCATATTTTTTATTTAATATTCCTTCTGGTAGATTAAAAATATCCGCATTATAAAAATTAACTTTATCAATAACACCTAAAAGAGTGGCATTTTTTTCTGCTTGATTTAATAAGGGAGTTGATAAATCGACCATATCAACTTTATGCCCAAAACTTGCTGCCCAAAGCGAAATTTGCCCTGCACCGCAACCCAAATCCAAGATTTGCAAATCGCGATTTTGAACTAAATAAGGCAATAAATCTCTTTGCAAAACCGCTAAACGAATTGCACCTTTGGGACTGTTATAAATTGAATTAAGAAATAAGTCGGCATATTTACTAAAATGATTATTTTTAAGCATAAAATTTCAAAATTAAAGTATCAAAATTAAAGTATTTAGGAATAAAAAATGTTATCACTAAAAAATATTACTATCTCTCGCGCAGGGACTAATTTAATTGAAAATAGTGATTTAATTATTTACCCCAAAGAGTGTATCGGTTTAGTCGGAAATAATGGCACGGGAAAATCAAGTTTATTTGCCGCAATTTCAGGTAGGCTTGATATTGATAGCGGGGAATTAGAAAAGTCTGATAATTTGCATATTGTAGAAGTCAAACAAGAAACTCCCGCATTAGACAAAACCGCACTTGAATTTGTTTTAGACGGAAATACTCAATTACGCCAACTAGAAGCTGAATTAAAGCAAGCGGAAGAAAAAAATAATCACCATAAAATTGCTTTGCTGCACGATGAATTAGCAGCAATTTCCGCCTATTCACAAAAGGCAAAAGCTCAGGAATTGTTATCAGGTTTAGGCTTTTCAGTTAATGAGCATAATAAAACCGTGAAGGAATTTTCAGGTGGCTTTCGAATGCGCTTAAATTTAGCCCAAGCTTTAATGGCAAATTCCGATTTATTACTTCTCGATGAACCAACAAATCACCTTGATTTAGATACTTTATTTTGGCTGCAAGATTTTCTCCATAAACATTCCGCTGCGAAAATAATTATTGCCCATGATAGAGAGTTTTTAGACAATCTTTGCACAAAAATAATTAGTATAGAAAATAAAAAACTTTACTCTTGGGCGGGAAATTATTCTCAATATGAAAAATTAAAAATAGAATTACTTGAACAGGAAAAAGCAAGCTTTCAAAAACAAGAAGCAAAACGGGCGCATTTAGAAAAATTCGTGGCAAAATTTCGATACAAAGCATCAAAAGCAAAACAAGCTCAATCTAGATTAAAGGCCCTAGAAAAATTAACTAAACAGGTATTGATTTTAGGACAGGACAGTTCCTTTCCTTTAAGTCTGCCAGTTCCAGAAAAAACTCCGCAACTTTTAATCAAACTAGATAATTTAACCGCTGCATATGCCGAAAAAAAAATCTTAAACAGTGTCCATTTAAAGATAGAACGGGAGGAAAGAATTGGGCTATTAGGTAAAAATGGTGCAGGAAAATCTTCTTTAATTAAAATTCTTGCAGGACTGGACAATCCCAAAATAATTGCAGGAAAAAGAAATATCAATCCTGATACCAAAATTGCTTATTTTGCGCAACATCAAATCGATAATTTAACTTTATCCGAAAACGCCCTCTTCCATATTCAAAAAGTTTGCCCAGATTTTTCTACGCAAGAGTGCCGAAATTTTCTCGGAGGATTTGGTTTTGGAAATAAAAGAGATGAAGTCCCAATATTAAACTTTTCAGGTGGTGAAAAAGCCCGTCTTGCACTTGCTTTAATTATTGCCCAAAAGCCAAATTTATTACTTTTAGACGAACCGACAAACCACCTTGATTTACAAACAAGAGAGCAATTAACTCAAAGTTTGCAAGATTATTCTGGAACATTGGTAATAATTTCTCATGATAGAAATTTACTGCGCAATTCCTGCGATAAATTTTTGCTCATCGACAATTGTGAAATCAAAGAATATGACGGTGATTTAGACGATTATCGGCAATATTTACAAACTAGAAATAAAGAAAATAATAATAATCTATCGATCATAAATCAAGATAATAATAAACAAGCAAAACGCCGTGAAAATGCCGAAAAGAGGGAAATTTTACGACCATTCAAAAAGAATTTAGAAATTGCAGAAAAAGAACTTGACAAAGCAAATAAAGAGTTAGAACAAAT
This sequence comes from Cardiobacteriaceae bacterium, assembly GCA_017484165.1. GTDB lineage: Bacteria > Pseudomonadota > Gammaproteobacteria > Cardiobacteriales > Cardiobacteriaceae > RGIG9182. The sequence continues at coordinate 21,978 of JAFUTP010000015.1, forward strand.
TCAAATAAAATTAAGTGATGAAACTATTTATCAAGAAGAGCGAAAACAAGAACTAAAAACTTTACTTGAAAAAGAAAATAAAGCTAAAAATGCTCTAAACAATGCGGAAGCAAAATGGTTGCACACAGCGGAAGAATTAGAGCAAAAAGAGGCAGAATTATCCCAAGAATAACGGTATTTTTTTACATCAACAGTGCAATTTATTATTCAAAACGGTTAATTTTTACCGCGTTTTTTAAGCCATTTAATCCGAAAATATTCAATAAAGGGTGGAAGAATGGAAATCACAATAATCGCTGCCAAAATCAGAGCCAAATTGCGTTTAACAATTTCCGTTTGCCCGAAAAAATAGCCCAAATAGCAAAAAAGTCCTACCCAAATTATTCCGCCAATTGCGTTATAACGGATAAATAAACCGTAATCCATCTTGCCCATTCCCGCAACAAAAGGGGCAAAAGAGCGGATAATCGGAATAAAACGGGCGAGAATTATGGTTCTACCGCCGTATTTTTCATAAAATTCATGCGTGCGGTTAAGATAATCCTTGCGGAATATTTTAGAATTATTATTAGCAAATAAACGCTCACCGAAATATTTACCGATAAAAAAATTCACTCCGTCGCCGACAATTGCTGCAGTAATCAGTAAAAAAAACAAAAAATGCACATTCATTCCACCGACAGCGGCAATACTTCCAGCTGCAAATAAAAGGGAATCTCCTGGCAAAAAGGGAGTAATTACCAAACCTGTTTCACAAAAAAGAATTAAAAATAAAATCAAATAAATCCAAGCACCGTAATTATTTACTAATTCCTGCAAATGATGGGAAATATGCAAAATAAAATCGATAATTTCAAACATAAAAAATACGCTAAACAGTAGTAAAAAAATCGCTAAACAGTTGTGTCAATTGTTATTTTTCAACATTTGCAAAAACTGCTTGACACAAAGTGCACGATGGCTAATTTTATTTTTTTCTTCTTTGGAAATTTCAGCCGAAGTTTTCGCAGATTGTGAATACTCATCAGGAATAAATAAAGGGTCATATCCAAAACCATTCGCGCCTGATAATTTATCGGCAATTGTCCCCTGCCAAATACCAGTTGCAATTAGCGGTAACGGGTCATTAGGCGAGCGTAAATAAGCAATTGTGCAAACAAATGCCGCACGGCGATTTTGCTTACCAGCCATTTTTTCCAGTAATTTTTGATTATTCGCCGCATCATCGCCGTGCATTCCAGCATAACGGGCAGAAAAAATACCAGGTTCACCGTCCAAAGCTTCCACCATCAAGCCAGAATCATCGGCAATGGCGGGCAAACCGCTAATTTCCGCTGCATTACGGGCTTTGATAATTGCGTTTTCGATAAAAGATTTACCATTTTCCTCCACATCAGGCACGGAAAATGCCGACTGCGGCAGAATTTCGCAAGCAAAATCAGCAAGCAATGCAGAAAACTCCCGCAATTTTCCCGCATTATTCGAAGCTAAAACAATTTTTCCGCCCTGCATCATTCAATTCCCAAAGCCTGCCGCTGCTTGTGCATTATTTCTTTAATGCCAATTTCTGCTAAATCCAAAAGTTCGTTCATTTCTGTCCGCGAAAACGCCTCGCCTTCCGCTGTGCCTTGAATTTCGACGAATTTAAGTTGCTCATTCATAATCACATTCATATCGGTTTCGGCTTCGCAGTCTTCACAATATTGCAAATCCAAAATCGCCGTATCTTCAAAAATCCCGACCGATACCGCTGCCACTTGCCCTTTAAGCGGATTTTTTTTGATTAAGCCTTCCGAGAGCAATTTACGAATTGCCAGAGCCAATGCTACAAATCCACCGCTAATGGATGCACAACGCGTTCCGCCATCAGCTTGAATCACATCGCAATCAATAGTTATCGTCCGCTCGCCAATTGCTTTCAAATCAACTGCCGAGCGCAATGCCCGACCGATAAGCCGCTGAATTTCCACCGTGCGACTTTGTTGCTTGCCCGCGGTTGCTTCACGACGAGTGCGTTCAGCGGTTGCTCGCGGCAGCATTGAATATTCCGCAGTCAGCCAACCTTGATGCTCACCGCGCAAAAACGGCGGAACTTTTTCCTCTACCGTTGCAGTGCAAATAACTTTAGTATTTCCAAATTCAATCAAGCAAGAACCTTCGGCGTGCATATTTACATTTGTAGTAATAGAAAGATTTCTCAATTGATTATTGGCGCGATTGTCTTGGCGTTGCATATTTATTCCTCAAAAATTGAACGAAAGCGCGGTATTGTAAAAATATTCGGTTAAAAATAGAGCTGCTATTTAATTTGAAGAGTTCAAGGAGTTACAAATGATTACCAGTATGACCGCGTTTGCCCGCAATAGTGAGGAAATTTCCATCGCAAATTCTGCTTATAACCTCGAAATTCGCTCGCTAAATCAACGCTTTTTGGAAGTAAATTGCCGTCTGCCCGATAGTTTGCGCTTTTTAGAAAACGAGTTGCGCGCCCGCTCGCGCGAAAAATTACATCGCGGTAAAGTTGATATTTCTATCACTAGCAGAACTAGCAAAGGATTTGCCGCGGAATTAAATAAAAAAGCACTTTCTGATTGGCTGGAAGTATTCGCGGAAAGCGGTGCTACAGCAACGCTCGGTGCGCCAGATTGGCATACGATGGTTAACTTGCCAGGAGTTCTCGGCGAAGAAGAACAAGATGCAAAAGTTTTGGAAAATATTTTGCTTTCTGAATTTGACAAAGCCTTGCAAGAGTTAATTCAGATGCGGGCAAGAGAGGGAGAAAAAATCGCTGACACCATAAAAGAAAGACTAGAAGATATCGAAAAAATAGTCGCAACAATCAACGAACATCTACCGCAAATTGAAAAGAAAATTAGCGAAAATTTACGCAACAAACTGCAAACTGCACAATTAGAAATCGACAACAACCGTTTTGAACAGGAAGTTGTCTATTTATTATCTAAATCCGATATTCGCGAGGAATTAGATAGATTAAATTTTCATATTCAAGAAACTCGTGAAACTTTACAAAAAGGCGGAGTTATCGGTAGAAGACTAGACTTTTTAATGCAGGAATTTAACCGTGAAGCAAATACATTAGGAGCAAAAGCGGTTGATAATTCGGTAAGCAAATTAGTTGTTGATTTGAAAGTTATTATCGAACAAATGCGCGAGCAAATTCAAAATATCGAATAATTGCTTTGATTTATTAAGAACAATATGCGTAAAATCAAAATTCTCTACACCAGAAATAATCAGGCTTTTGATAAATTTCAAGGATTAGTTAAAGACTATTTATGGCAAAATATTTTGCCTGAAATTATTCATTTACCGCTAATTGATAGCCGAAAAATTAGCATCAACAGTAGAGAATTTGATTATGCAAAAGAAGCGGATTTTATTATTTTCACTTCTCAATCATCGGTAATTTTTTATCCAGAAGAGTTGATGAAAAATAACACGAACAGTGGAGAATTTGCCGCAATAGGCAAAATTACCGAACAAGCATTAAGAGCAAAAATTAAAGCCCTAATTCAAGCTGATGATAATGTAAAAATAATTAGTCCAAAAGATAATTTTACTTCGGAAGAATTGCTAAAAGAGCTGAAAATAAATAATAAAAGAGTAGCAATAATTGCCGCAAAAGGTGGAAGAAATTTGCTTTATTCCGAACTTGCCAAAAATAATCAATGCGAGTTTATTTTCTGCTATGAACGCTTTAATCCGCAGAAAAATCAACCCATCAATACGGAAAAATTGCAAGATATTGCCGTAATTTTGATAAGCAGCAATTCCGCTTTGGAAAATTTGCATCGCAGTCTGCCCGAGAATTTAACTCAACTGCTAAAATCACAAGCCCTTCTCGTCGCATTTAGCGAGCGCATTGCAGACAAGGCAAGACAAAACAATTGGCAGAAAGTTCTAGCCGCAAGTCAGACCAGCGAATTGGCACAATTGCAAATTTTGGATTCTTATTTTTTTAGTCTAGGAGATTAAATATGACCGATAAAACAACCGATAAAACAAAAAATACCAACACTAGCAGCGCAAATTCAAGTCAAAACAAAACTCAAAGCACCCAAACAAGCAATCAAAAAAGCCCCAAACCGCCAAAAATTAAAACAGGACGATTTACCGCATCGCTGGCATTTTTAATTTCACTTGCAGCTTGTGCGGTTGCGCTCTACCCGCTCGGTCGGCAATATTTTCCTGAATTAGTCCCCGATGTAATTCCACTCGAAAATCAAGCCGAAGCAAAAATAAATTTCATCGAAAAAACTGCTAACGACAACGCCAAAACCATCGCCGCAATGCAGCAACTCATCGCTAATAGCGCACAAAATCCCGATAAAGAAGAAGTTAGCCGTCTGATTGCCTCAACCGTCGCCGATTACGCTCGTCAGCAAGCAGGAAAACAAGACGAAAACGCACAATCAATCAATCAGAAAATCAACGATAGCATCGCGGAAATCGCGCAAAAACTGCAAGCGCAAATCGATAAAAATCAAGCGGAAATAGAAGCCCAAATCAAGGAAATCAACAACAAACCACATGCAGAAATCGATGAGGCAAAACTCGAAGAATTAGTCTCCAAAGCCGCGGCAAATCAAGCGGCAAAAGCGGCAGTCGATCCCGAAGCTCTGCAAAATTTGGTTTCCCGTGCGGTTGCTCGTGAAGTCGAAAATATTCAAGCGCAAACTAAAAAACTCGAAGAAGAACTCGCTAGTGCCAAACAAAATCTCACGCAAAATCAAGGAAGTAACGCCTCTTCCGAAGAATTAGCCGCACAAATTGCCAAAATCAAAGAGTTAGAAGCGGCAATTGAGCAAAATAATCAGGAAAATCAAAAACTTTCCGCACAAATTTCCGCATTAGCCGAAACTAGTGCCAGCCAAGGTAAAAAAGGCAAATCTGCCGATATCGATGATTTATCTTTCAATTTATTGAAAGCTGAAAGCGCGGCAAATCAAGGTCGCTACAAACTCGCAGCAGAATTTTTAGCCCGCGCCGAACAAAATTGCGAAGAAGAGGATTTACAAGCAGAAATCGCCGCTGCGGGCAAAGTTTTCGCTAATCTGCCAGAGCGCGACGGTTTAATTTTGCAACTGACCAAACAAGCGCAAACCGTCAATTCTTGGACATTCAAAAAAGTTACCAATAAAACCGCGAATACAGAACAAGTTGATTTGAACGGCGAAACTATTGCCGATACCGCAAAAAATGTCGGCGGAAAAATCTTGCATTCCACTTTCAAAGTTGTGCATAACGACGATGCGGGACTAAATTGGCTCGGCGAACATCCAGATTTACAAAATATCGTGCGCGAAAATATCGTCATCGATTTCGATTTCTGCCGTAACGCTATCCTCTTTGGCGACCGTCAAGTGAGTGCTGCGACGCTGGAAAATCTTAAAGTCAAAATCAACCGCTATTTCGAAAAAGATACCCAAACCACTGCGACAATCGCGGCAATCGACGAGGTTATCGCTTCCTTATCGGAAAAAACTCCCGATATTTCCGCTCTCATCAGCCGTGTCAAGCAATAAAAATAGATAAGGAGACCGACAAATGTTAAGAGCCATCATCGTTTTATTCTTACTTTCCGTTTGCTTGATTATCGGTTACGCGGTGCAAACTCTACCGATGAGCGTGCGGATTTATGATTTCGCCAACAACCGTTATTTCGAAACTCCGCTAATTAGCTGGATTTTGCTCTCACTCGTCTGTGCCGCGGTTTTGCTGATATGCGGTAAATTCCTCGGATTTTTGCTCCGCTCACCAGAAATTTTTTCTAAAAACGCCCAAAACCGTAAAAGCTACCAAGCACACCGCTTTTTGGAACAAGGTTTGCGTTCGCTCGCTACTGGGGACTATTCCGATGCGGAAAAAAAACTGGTTAAAGGTGGGCAAATTGCGGAACAGCTCGGGCTTTCACCAGTTTTGTATTACGAAAACGCAGCGCTTGCCGCAGACCGTCAAAATAATTCCGAACGGCGCGATAAATATTTCCTGCTCGCCCGCGAAAATTCCGTCGATAAAGATTCTCTGCTCACCAAAATCAGCGAGGCAGAAACCAGAATCGCTAACGGCGAATTTCAAGTTGCCGCGCAAATTCTCGAAAAAATCGCCAGACAAGATCCGAAAAATCCCAAAATTGCCCTACTCCTCGATTCTGTTTATCCGCAACTCGGAAAATGGACGAACGCTTGGCATAACTTGGACAAAATCAAAAAACAACTTTCCAACGCACAATTTGCAGAGAAGAAAAAATCCTATGCCAAGGAAATGTTGCAGGACACCAGCGCAGTCGAAACTTTTGAAGAGTTACAAACCGCTTGGAAAAATTTACCGTCAGAAATCCGCGAAGACCGCGAAATGATTGTGCTCTACGCCGCATCTTTAAGCGAAAACGGTCATCACGAAGAAGCAGCAAAACTTTTGGCTAGTCAAATTAAATCTAATCCTGACATTACGCTTTTGCGGGCATATAGCGATTTACAGGGCATTAACGATGCCCGTTCGGCAGAAAATCTGGAAGCGTGGAGCAAATTATTCGGTAAAAATCCTGAATATCTCTACTGCCGCGCTCTGATTGCACTACGAAATAATCAACTTGCGGAAGCAGAAAAATTTATCAGTGAATCGCTTAACTTGCGCGAAACTAGCGAAAGTTTGGCACTGCTCGGCACAATTTGCGATTATCAAAAACAATCCGCACAAGCTTTGAAGGCATACCGTAAAAGCGTGGAAGTGCAACTACATCTATTATCAAAACACAAGGAAATCAGCGACACAGATAAAAAACCTGCCAGCAAAAAATAAAACATAAAAAATATTTTTTTCAAAAAAAAAATAATCCCCGTAAAAATTACGGGGGTTTTAATAAAAAAATCGCACTCTTATAAATTTTTACTCATACATAAAATTACACTCTTTACGCATAATTTCATCATTCAGGCAAAAAATGACTTTACTAATCTTCAAGCCAATTTACCGAATATTAAATAATCCATCTTTGGTAGCTTTAATCTTTTTTAGTTCAAGCTTATATTTGGCTTTTTACTTTATCGGCGGTTGGTTAATTCCCGTAATCACTTCGGTAGTCATTGCATATTTACTCGAAGCAATAATTATCAAAATGGAAAGACTGGGAATGCGTCGAATTTTTGCCGTATGCATCGTTTTTCTTATTTTCTTTTCCGCACTGATTTATGGCTTTTTAACTCTCTGGCCACCGCTTATTTCACAAAGCCGTTCTTTAATCGAAAATTTACCGAAATACATTGATTTATTTACAAATTACTTAAACATCTTGCCGCAGAAATTTCCACAATTTGTCGATCAAACTGCCGTTGATCAAACAATTTCGAACTTAAATAACAGCATCACTAGTTTTAGTAGCGAAATGATGTCCTTGAAGCTTTATTCATCATTAGTAAATATTATTAGTGCATTGGTGTATGTAATTTTGGTTCCTGTTTTAGTATTTTTTATGCTGAAAGATAAACTGCAGATATTATCATGGCTCGGTAAATTTATGCCTGATAACCGCACTATCATCACCGAAATTTGGGCAGAAGTTGATCAGCAAATCGGTAATTACATTCGCGGAAAATTCCTAGAAATATTAGTAATTTGGGCAATGTGTTTTATCCCATTTAAGCTTTTGTCATTGCAATATTCTCTATTGCTTAGCTTATTAGTCGGACTGTCGGTTTTAATTCCATATATCGGCGCAACCGTGGTAACCATTCCCGTGCTCGCCATCGCTTACATGCAATTCGGCACGGCAGCAAGTTTTTACTGGATTGCGGTGATTTATTTCATTATCCAAATTCTCGACGGAAATGTCATCGTTCCAATCATCTTTTCAGAAGCGGTAAGCATTCACCCTGTGGCGATAATTGTCGCAATTCTGGTTTTCGGCGGTATGTGGGGATTTTGGGGAGTATTTTTCTCCATTCCACTCGCAACAGTAGTGAAATCTGTAATCGAAGCATGGCGAAGATATGAACAGGGATAATCTTATGGTTTAATCTGTTCTATTCTGTCATGCGTCTGCGAAAAATATCTTAACAAGTCGCTCTCATCTCGCAGAAACCATCACTGCTCCAAGGAGAATCAGGCTCACACCTATTATTTTTTTTCTCGTGATTGTTTCTTTAAGAATCAGATAAGACAAAAACATCGTCCAAATATAAGTCAGAGATGTAAGTGGTAGCACTACAGAATAATTCAGCAATCGCAGTAACCATATATTAAGTAATGCAGAAACAAAATATAAAAATCCGCCAGCATAGAAATTGAGATTACCAAGCATAGCCTTGACACCTTTTGCGGATGCTGCTCTTTTAAGAAATAATGAGGCAAGAGAACCCAAGAATGTCATCAGCAATACAAGTAATAAATACAAAAACATTACTCATCCCCAGCAGCAATTAGGATTACACCGAGAATTATCACCAGCACTCCAAAGCATTTAAGGGGCGCATCCAAATTTCAACTTTCCCATTCACTGCCAATTTGTTTCAACAAATTTTTATTTAACTTAATTGCAGAAATAAAAAAACTCCACCTTTCGATGGAGTTTTCTTTTTATGATATTTTTTACAATTTAATCAATCAAGCAAATTTTTCATCGATCAAATCAAAAGCTTTATTTATTTTGACAAAAGCTTCGTTTAATTCCTCTTCGCTGATAATTAACGGGGGAGCGAGAACTAAAATACTCTCTCTTCCCATTACTGCAATACCATTATCCAAGAGAATTTTTTGCACTTGTGGCATTATTTTTTGACTATCTCGACCGAAAGAAATTAAACTCTCATGGCTATTTTTATCTTTAACTAATTCAATTCCTGCAAATAATCCGATACTTCTCACCTCACCTATCGTCTTATGATTTTTGGAGAGTTCGGTTAATTTTTCTCGGAAAATAGGAGCATTTTTTTGCACTCTTGCACGAATATTTAACTCCTCATATGCTGACAAAGTTGCGAGACCTGCCGCACAAGAAAGAGTATGTCCGCTATAAGTTAAGCCATATTGAAAAGCTTGATTCTCAAAAAATTTGGCAATTTCTTCACTAATTAACACACCACCTAACGGAATATAACCGCTAGTTATACCTTTGGCAAAAGATATTAAATCAGGTTCAATATTCCAATTGTTAAAGGCAAATAATTCCCCTGTTCGATAAAATCCAGCCATAACTTCATCGCAAATTAAAAGTATTCCATACTTATTAGTAAGCGCACGCAAGCCCTCTAAATATCCCTTCGGTGGAATTAAAACTCCATTTGCACCAACAACCGCTTCCACCTCTATCGCAGCAATTTGATTATACCCTTCATAGTTAATTTGCTCTTCTAGAAGGTCTAAATAATAACTTGTAATTTGTTCTTCGCTTTCAAATTTTAGCTTCGAATGATAAGTGTAGGGATTAAAAAATTTCAAAAATCCAGGAGCAGCAGGATTTTCCAAGGCAAAACGCCTCACATCTCCCGACAAATTCCCCGAACCGAAGGTCGAACCGTGATAGGAACGATACATTGAGAGAATTTTCTGCCGTCCCGTATAAGTTCTCGCAATATTTATTGCCGCCTCATTAGCATCACTCCCGCCCGTAGAAAAGAACACTCTTTTGATATTTTTTGGGGCTAAATTAACCAATTTTTCCGCTAATTTTGCACTTGTTGCACTACTTCTCGCCGCTGCAACATAGGGTAAAATTTCAACTTGCTCCTGAATAGCTTTAATTACCGTTTTATTTCCGTAACCTAAATTTACATTTCCCATTTGGCTACACATATCAATGTAACGATTATCTTGAAAATCCCAAAAGTTAACCCCTTCACCGCGAGCAATCGCCAGCGTTTTTGCCCCCGCATTTAGCCAAGAATGCAAAGTATATTTTTGGTCAAGTTCCGTAATATTTGAAGTATTTGTGCTCATCTTTTTTCCTTGTTTTGAAAGAAGTCAGCACTTTAATTGGAGAGCAGAAAAAGAAAAATAATAAAAAATTATGCTGTTAAATCTTTTAGTTATAAGTAGAAACAGTTGAGCTACTATAAACAAGAATATTAAGAAATTTTAATATTGTTCGATTGAAGCAAACATAGTGTATAATCGCTCTTGCTTTATTGATAAAGCGTATTTTTTAATTTGTAACAGGAAATTTATATGAAAAAATTATTGACAAATCCGCCGAAAGATGGTAAAATGAGCCATCCGATGGCGGGGGTATTAAGACTGCAAGACTGCAAGACTGCAAGACTGCAAGACTAAAAATAAAAATAAAACAGGTAAGAATTTTTATTCTAACGGTAGAAAAAAATCTTATTTCAAAAATCAACTTCTGAAATCCTCAATACTTTTAATTATGAGCACGACAATTTCAAGCTGCGGAACAATCACTGGATTACCGTCCCACGGCGGGTCGCGACGCGCGACGGCGAATCCAAAGCAAAAATGATAAAGCAAAAAAAATATGCTCGTCAAGCGGTAAAGAGTATGGATTTAGAAGCGTTAGA
>JAFUTP010000016.1 GCA_017484165.1 Cardiobacteriaceae bacterium
AAATCTCATCATTTGTCGAACAAGTTAATACATAATCACAGCGGAAAATCAATATTCGCGGTAAAAATTAGTGATTTATTTATACGACTGCGGTATGGATTGTTCATACGAAAATAGTTGATGTTAATTTAATTGTATGAATTTATGCTGTATTTGTTATGCGTTTGTGGGGTATATAGTCGCCCCCCAAATCGGGGTGGGCTATAATAATATTTGCGTCGACAAATTGATTTTTTTCGTTATAGCCACCCCCCAAAATTGGGTGGGCTATAGTCCTTACAATGTAAGACTATAGTATTCCTGAATTGACAGGACTGTAATAAGAGCGGTTATGGCATTCTTTTTAAGAATGGAGCTCGCGTGGTACGACTGGTATCCACTGACCATAACCAAATTGATAACCCAGCGGCAAAACCGACAAGTTAAACCTTGTCGGTTTTGTCTTTTTAGGCATAGCCATAAAAAAAAGCCAGACTTATCGCTAAATCTGGCAAATTTAACCAAGCATATTTATTGTTTTACTTTCAGAGGAGGCTTATAACAATCAAGAGAACAATATGCTTGGCTTAACCGAATAAATATTTAATACGGTTTATGGAAGAAGATTATCATCCGAACCGTCATTGATACTTTCGAACAAGAAAGTGCTCAAATATCTCTCCGAACCGTCTGGCAATGAAACCAAAAATACGCTGCCCTCTGGTGCTTTTTGAGCAAATTGCAAAGCAGCATTAAACGCAGCCCCAGCGGAAATTCCCGCAGTAATTCCTTCCTGTGCCGCAAGTGCGAGTGAAGTATCGCGTGCTTCTTCGTCTGACACTGCAATACGGTGGTCATAGATTTGCTCGTTCATTGTTTCCGCAATGAAATCTGGCACAACACCTTGAATTTTGTGCGGTTTCCAATCTTTACCGTCTAAAAGTTGGGCATTAGTCGGTTCATAAACGATGACTTGTAAATCTTTGCGTGCGGCTTTCAAAACTTCGCCAACACCAGAAATCGTGCCGCCCGTGCCGTAACCGCTAACGAAATAATCCAAGCGTTTGCCAGCAAAATCGCGCAAAATTTCGGCAGCTGTGGTTTCACGGTGATATTGCGGATTGGCAGGATTGGCAAATTGATTTGCCAAAAACCAGCCGTATTTTTCCGACAATTCTTTGGCAACCCGCACCATTCCCTGACCTTTTTCCGCCGCAGGAGTAAGAATAACTTTACCGCCGTAATAACGGATTAACTTACGCCGTTCAACGGAAAATGTTTCCGTCATCACCGCTACAAACGGATAACCTTTCGCGGCACAAACAGCAGCAAGCCCGATACCCGTATTACCAGAAGTCGCCTCAACTACGGTTTGCCCTGGTTTCAAAAGTCCTTTGCGTTCGGCATCATTGATAATCGCAAAAGCAAGACGATCTTTCACCGAACCAGCTGGATTGCGCGATTCGGTTTTGACATAAATTTCAATCCCCTTCGGCGCAAGGCGATTGATTTTGATAATCGGAGTGTTACCGATGGTTTCGAGAATGTTTTGATAAATCATAGTTAATCCTTTTTGTTTGCTTGGTTGATAAAAATCCGCGGATTTGCCGCTTGGTCAAAATCTTATTTGCAAGGCTCAAAAAAGAAAAATATTCTTTCTTTATGCCGATATAACTTTTATTTATAGTTAGTTATTTTTACCCTCGTCATCCTGAACGCAGCGAAGGAACTGCCGATAGAGATTTTTCGCCTACGGCTCAAAATGACGAATTTTTAAAAAAGCCCTAATAGAAATTGCCAAATAAAAAAGGCATATTCATTTAATAAATATGCCTTTTGATTGAAAAACACTTGAAATATAAATCAGGAGGAAACTAACGGCACATTCGGCGGATTATTTTGTGTTTGCTCCGTTCCATGCGGACTATGCCGTAATTTAACTACATCATTTATATCCGCAACGGCATTTTTAGCTTTGGCAATATGCGAAATGAAAAAGCGAGTGTTTTCGTCGGTAAATCTTCTTTTTAGCTCGATGGGATAATCTTGCACAAGCCAGTTAAAAAAGCTTTGATAAAAATAAGCCGATTCGAGAAATTCCCAATCAACTCCGATGTAACCGTTATTCCAAGGCATAAAACCGCCTTCTTGATAAACACCGTTTTCGTTAATTACTAGCTTACGGTGGCAATAATCCGCGAAGAAATAAATGATAAAAATCAAGCAGATGAGCACAGGCCAAAATAACTCAAAAGCTATATTTAAGTTGATTACTTCTGGCAATTTGTCAGCAAATTCGCGGAACGATTTAATGTCTCCAAATGCTTTTTCGGTTTCTTCCGATATCAAAGGCAAAGCTACAAATGCGGTTAAGATAAAGCCAATAATTGCATTCCAAATCAGTAATTTAATTAAGCAGATTATTTTTCCGTATAAGCTTCTTTTGTATATTTTCTGCACTTTATTTATTCCTCGAAAATTTTAATAAATATTGGGTTATTTCGCTAAAAAATAACCTCTCCGATTTCTTAACAAATTTTAATATAGGGCGCATCTAAATTTATGGTTAGTTCTATTTTTTTACCCTCGTCATCCTGAGCGCAGCGAAGGAACTGTCGATAGAGATTTTTCGCCTACGGCTCAAAATGACGAATTTTTAGATGCCCATATAACTCAATGACATTCACTAGTAATCAAGCCTCAATCCGCCGCAAAGCCGAACTTGCCAAACTGGCGCGTAAAAGCGTTTGGATTAGCGTTTTAGTCAATATTTTTCTCTCGATTTTGCAGATGACGGTGGGAATTTTCGCGCATTCTGCCGCTCTCGTTGCCGATGGAATTCATTCCTTATCCGACTTAATTTCTGATTTAGTCGCAATCGCGGCTGCCCATTTAAGCCAAAAAGCACCCGATGCCGATCACAATTACGGACACCGCCGCTACGAAAACGCTGCATCTTTGCTACTAGGAATAATTCTCATCGCGACCGCTCTTGCGATGATTTTCGCCTCTATCGAAAAATTTGCCCATCACCAGCAAATCCGAACCGTGCATTTTTCCGCCTTATTCGTAGCCCTAATCGCAATTTGCTGCAAGGAATTACTCTTCCGTTATATGTTGAATGCCGCAAAGCGCGCCAAATCTGGTTTGCTAATCGCCAATGCTTGGCACGCTCGTTCTGATGCGGCTGCCTCGGTTGTCGCCCTATGCGGGATTGTGGGAAATATGCTGGGATTTGCAATTTTTGATGCGCTCGCGGCACTCATCGTCGGCACGGTTATTGCCAAAGTCGGTTTTAAGTTTGCTTTTGATGCCTTGCAGGATTTAATCGATGCGGCAGCAGATGCGGAAACTATCGACAAAATTTCCAAAATCGCCGCCAGTCAAAACGGCGTGCTCGGTTTTCACGATTTACGCACACGCAAAACGGGTAGCGATGTTTTTGTTGATATTCATATTGAAGTTAATCGCAATTTAACGGTCGTTGAGGGACACGATATTGCCGTCGCCGTCCGCCGTAATTTGCTCGAACTTGACAATATTGCCGATGTTTTAGTGCATATCGATCCCGCGGAAGATACAAGCGCAAGTGCAATTCAAAAGCCGCAAAAGAAAAATTCTCATCGCCGCAAAAAACATAAGGGTGTATCTAAAAATTCGTCATTTTGAGCCGCAGGCGAAAAATCTCTATCGGCAGATCCTTCGCTACGCCCAGGATGATGAGGGTAAAAAAAAGACTAACCCTAAATTTAGATGCGCCCATAAGAAATAAAAATTTCCGCCGTAACTTTCTGTTCTCCGTAATGGGAAATTTCCACGCTCACTTTGTGCGCTCGCAATGACGGTAAAAAAATAAAAAAAATCCGCCGTATTTCTACGGCGGTTTTTTTATCTACAACTTACGAGGCTTAAATCGAAGAAATAAAGATCGCCCGTCGCGGCTCGCGACCTAGTCGATGTCGTAGCGGAGGTTGAGCCAATAATTTCTGCCATAAGTTGCTTTTTGGTAGAGATTAGTTGAACTTGTTCCGTTGTTGTAGGCATACATATCGTTGAAGTTGGTATCGAAGAGGTTATTAACTACGCCCTGCAACTGCAAACCGTTGTTGAACTTGTAACCGAGACCTAAATCCACAATGTGCATATCTTTGTAATACTTGCCGCGTCCAGTATTGAGCGCATAACTTTCATTAGCAGGAGTTTTTAGATTACCGACATAGCGCAGGTAGGAATTCCAATTACCGTTCTTATTGCTTACCTTGGCGGAGACTTTATGTCTTGGAATATAAGTTAGCGGTTGTCCTTTGCTGTCGCCAGTTTTGCGTTCGGAAGTATTAAAACCATAAGCTAAATCAATACCAACACCGCCAGGAATTACATTGTCGAGAATTGGTTTGACTTTAACTTCCGCTTCCACACCTTTACTCACTGCTTTATCAACATTTTCATACATCGAACAGCTATCCGCACCGTCTGAATCACCGCTACCGCAAATACCGTAACCGTGCGGTAAAACTTCACCAACCGCAAAACTTTGGCTGCCAATTGCGTCTCTGAAATCGGTATAAAAACCAGTGAGCGAAACGCTGGCTGGTTCGAAATCCCAAATTCCACCGATTTCGTAGTTGATAGTTTTTTCCACTTTTAAATCACCGTTACGGTAAGTCGCAGTAGTCGCTGCCGAAGAACCTTTACCGCTAGTTGCCAAAATCGGCTTACCTGGTTCAGTATCAAGAAGGGTGGCGAGCGGTGGAGCTTTCATACCAGTTGCAATTCCCGCTTTAATGGTGAAATTGTCGGTCGGGTGAATGTTGGCATAAAGCCGCGGTGTGTAAAAAGTGCCGAAATGCTGAACTTTGGTTGCCCGCACACCTGCTGTAGTGGAAAGTTGATCGTTGATTTTGTATTCACCTTCGGCAAATCCTGCCAACTGATACATCGATTTATCGCTACTGTGGCGTGTCATCAAGCGTTCATATGAATAACTCGGTCCCGCGTTTAAGGTTAAAGCCTGACCGTTAGCAAAATCGAATGTTTTTTTCCAATCCGACTGCACGGTTATGTTTTGGTTAATTTGAGCTGTGTCGTGATTGACGCAATCTCCTTTCATATCCCCAAGATTGACCCCAGCACCGCAACCATTTGCCTTCATACCGTGCGCATAGCGGATAACATCGGAATATTGCGCCCAAGTGTTGATATCACCGAATGAATATTTACCATCGTGATTTAGCACGGTGTTGTATTTGTGATACTCACGCACGGCGGTAATCGCATTTTGCGAAGTATTCAGCGTGCCGATGCGCTGATAAATGTAATCCTGATCGAGATAAAAAGAATTTTGCTCATCTGGTTTGAAGCTTATCCGTCCCCCGAGACCTTTATTCACATAACCGCTAGAAGCATGTCCGATATACGGATTACCATTACGATTTACCGCAGATGGCGCAATTCCTGGAATATCCTTGGTGTAAAGATGATTAGCCTTGCCGTAATAATCTTTGGCGTGAAGGTTAAAACCAAGTTGCTCATTTATTGGAGCTGCAACCGCCAAATTCGCGCCATACACATTTCCCCAAGTTCCAGGGTGCTCTTGCAGGCGAGCTTCCGTCGAAACCGATGCCGTGAGATGGTCTGGAATTGGCTTGGTGATGATATTTACAACCCCGCCCATTGCCGAAGAACCGTAACGAGTGGAAGCAGGACCGCGTAAAACTTCCACCTGCTCAATCATCGATGCCGCAGGAATGTAACCACCTTGCGTATCAAAACCATTACCGTCAAAACCTTTGGATAAATTTATCGGCTTACCATCAACCAAAAGCAAGGTGTAATCCGAACTCATTCCCCGCATTTGAATGGAATTCGTGCCCGTTTTGGTAATCGAAGTTGTAACCCCTGGCACTTCCTGAACTAAATCTCCCAGATCCCGAAACGGTTTGTTCTCAATATCTTCTTTACTAACCACCGAAATCGTCGCTGGTGCTTGCCGCAAATTTTGCTGATAACCAGTAACCGTGATGACTCCCAAATCTTCCACAGCAGAAGATGCGGCAACTTCCCCAGTATTTACCGCATTTGCCGTATTTACCGCAGTTGCAGCTGGAATTGTGCCGCCTAAATTCGTCAAATCATTAGTTTGTGCGACATAGTCGTTATAGGAATTTGTATTACTAATACCGTCAGTAGTCGGATTATTCACAGCAGTTCCGAGATTAGTTAATTGATTGCTTTGCGCGGAATAATTCGTATAACCGCCCGCCTGATCAATTAAAGATGAATTTAACGCTTGATTTTCCCCGAGTAAATCTCCTTGGCTCGACCAAATTCGCGATTGCGGAGTTGGAGTTTGGCGGTCGATTTTGTCGGCTGTGGCATCGGAAATCGCAGTCGCCGTCGCAGCGGACAAAATTGAAAATTTCAATAGATTTTGTTTCTTCATAAGATTTAGTAAATGTAGTTGATAGGAGTTCTCACTATAACTTATATTTATATTTTGATTTATTTCTAGATTAACAATTTATTTTCTTAACTTGGCTCTATCAAAAATATTTATTTATTACAAGCGAAAAAAATCCCGCCAAAAGACGGGATTTTTATAGTCGTTCCAATTCAAAATAGACGAGGCAGCAAGACGAAGACAGTATCCCCAATACGGAGAGGCGAAGCTAACGAATTATTATTTTGAAGTGGACGACTATAAGATTAAATATAAATTCTAATTAGTAACTATCATTTGCTAATTCATAAGCTTTAATCGCTTCTTCATTAAGCAAAGTTAAATCAATATTGTCCAAACCTTTCAACAATCTTTCGCGACGATCTGCATCAACTTCAAAGGGATATTTCTTATCTCCCGCAATAATCAATTGCTGCTCTAAATCAATGGTTACAGGAAAATCATG
The DNA here is from genome assembly GCA_017484165.1 of Cardiobacteriaceae bacterium. Taxonomy (GTDB): domain Bacteria; phylum Pseudomonadota; class Gammaproteobacteria; order Cardiobacteriales; family Cardiobacteriaceae; genus RGIG9182. The sequence continues at coordinate 6,885 of JAFUTP010000016.1, forward strand.
CGGCAATTTTGCTAATTCCTCCCGCACCTCCCGCGGCTGGACAATCGGTAAATGACCGTTATTAAACCAATTGTTACGAAAAATATCCGAATATCCGCCCGCAATGATGATATGCAATCCCGCATCCTGCAAAGCCCAAGCCGCATGCTCACGCGATGAACCGCAACCGAAATTCTCTCCCGTTACTAATATTCCTGCACCTTTATATTTATCCTGATTTAAAGGAAAATCACTCTTCGGAGTTTTATCTTCGTTATAACGCCAAGGATCGAAAGCAAATTCACCAAATCCCGTCTTAAAAATACTCTTCAAATATTGCTTGGGAATAATAATATCGGTATCAATATTGTCCGCCATCAAGGGAATCACGGTGGAAGTGTATGTAATTAAAGCTTGCATTTTTGCCTCTTTATTTTTTTGATTTACGGTTATGTCTAAATGAATAAACGCTATAAAGTGCTAGTTTTTATTCATTCCAATTTACGGCATTTGCCGCAAAAAAGCGAAATTTTTATTCTTATTTTTTTATTAAAGGAAAATCAAATGATTAAAGAAATTCCCGCAGTTTTCGGCTCTGTTTTTGCACCTGATATGCCCGTTGCAAAATTTTCCGACGGTAAATGGCAGGAAACAGTTTGGCAATCTAGCAATAAACTCGAACTGCATCCCGCTTGTCATTGTTTGCATTACGGTAGCGAAATTTTCGAAGGAATGAAAGCCTTCCGCCACGCCGACAATTCAATCCATATTTTCCAACTCGATGCAGGCGTAGAAAGAATGCGCAAATCCGCCGCAAGCCTCTATCTACCCGTGCCAGATGCCGAACAAATGAAAAATATGATTATCGAAGCCGTGCGGCGCGGTAACGAATTCGTCCCCGACTCACGCGGTGCAATGTATATCCGCCCTACTCTCCTCGGCACAGAAGCCATCGTCGGCGCAGCAGGACATCCTTCACACGAAGCAATGCTTTATATATTGGTATCCCCAGTAGGTGATTATTTCAAACAAGGCTCACAATTGAGAATTTATGTCGAAACCGAACATCAACGCTGCGCACCACATATGGGTAGCATCAAAACTGGCGGAAACTACGCCGCTGCCCTACCTTGGACAATGATTGCCGAAGAAAAATATAACGCACAACAAGTTTTATTCTGCCCAAACGGCGATGTGCAAGAAACAGGAGCATCAAACTTTATTTTGATTGACGGTAAAACCCTAATCACCAAACCGCTAACCAGCGAATTTTTACACGGCATCACCCGCCGCTCAATCTTGCAAGTTGCTAGCGATAACGGCTATGCCGTCGATGAACGCAATTTCACCGTCGCAGAAATTAAAGAAAAAATCCAAAACGGCGCAGAAGCAATCTTGACAGGAACTGCCGCCGTCCTCTCACCCGTAACCGTTTTCATCATCGATGAACAAGAAATCAAAGTTCAAAAACAAGATGAAGCACTCAAATTACGCAAATTCATCACCGATATCCAATACGGTCTCGCAGAAGATAAACACTCTTGGCTCACCAAAGTCGGTGTCTTCACCGCCTAGCCCGCGGTGCGCGGGAGCAAATCCTTATTTGCATCTACAAGTTCCGTTATTTGTATTTATTTGCAAAACAAATCCGCCGTTTTTTACACGGCGGATTTTTTATTTTTACCATCAATTACCGCCCTCTTCCGTCTTTTTAGCCGTAGGGTGGGCAACTTGTTGCCCACGCGGAAATCTAATTCAAAATAAACGAAGCAACAAACTTAAAGACAGTATGTTCAATACGGCGAAGCGAAGATAACGATGTGTCATTTTGAAA
>JAFUTP010000017.1 GCA_017484165.1 Cardiobacteriaceae bacterium
CGGTAATTGCGTTGCGTAGTGCTTTGATAGCAAGAAATAAAGACGAAGCATTAACCTTGCTTGATATTTTAAGTCTTGATTACAGAGTTGAAGAGGCAATCCGTAAAGCTCTCGAAAAAGACGATTTTACAGCTGCATTAAATGAACTTAATGAAGAACATAATGATGAGAGATGGGGAGAAGTTCGCAAACCATTCAACAGCAGAAATGAATGTGAGCAAGAAAGAAGACGATTAAATAGAGCTCGTCCAGATTTACCAACATTACATTGTGAGAAACTTGGTGTAGTGTGGGTATTACTGCCATGAAAAAAGAAGCTTTTGAAGAATCTAAATTGAAATATAAAAAACTCGCACAAGAGTATGCAATTAGAGCGCGTGAAATGATGGACAGTGGAAAATTCAAGGAGCTGATTTTGGGAGTTGATCCTGATGATCCTTGGTCGGAAAAGTCGGTAAAGGCAGCCGAAGAAGGGTTTTTATCCGAGTATTACGCTAATCCTGATGCTGATTACACACATTACATACTCTTTGTCGGAGAGGGATTTGTGCGTAAATATAAGGCAGCTTGGGGAACTTTTGTGGATGCTTTTGGAGCGCGTGCAACTCCTGGTTCGGAAAAACTGATAGGTATTTACTATCCTCATTTAGAGAATAGCCCTTTTACGCCTCTGACTTATTTACTTAAACATACAGTGGAATGCGATAAATATGAACACGCCGTATGGTGGAGCACAATTCTTATCGGAGAAGCGGAATTTCTAGCGTGGAGAGAAAGATTTGTTGCAAAAAAGAAAAAAATAAAAAAGTAGGCGGTTTTTTTCATAATTTAGTACTAATTTAATTGAGAAAAATTTGCATTTACACAAAAATCTGCATAAAATAAATAACGCCTAGCAATTTATGCTGGGCGTTTTTTATTAACAATCGAAAGGATTATTTATGTTGTAAAAAATACTTATTAGCTTGCTGGTTTTTTTTTTTGTAAATAGCGTATTTGCTGATGCAAGAATTATCAGCAAAGAAGAGAGATGTAAGAGTGCAGAAAATAATCTTACTGTATTGAAAAATAAGCAAAATATTTACCGTCGTGATGAATTTGGTAATTTACGAAAATTAAGTTATTTTGAAATTCAGGAAGAAATTAAAAATAACGAGCAATTTATTCAAGAAGTCTGTTTAAGCCCGAAATTGCAAATTACAACCCGCGCCAAAGATTCGGTGCAAAAAACGGTTGAACAAGCAATTTTGGATTTAGATTAGAATGCGTTAGAGCTGTATTTTCAAGAAGGTTTATCAACTTTTGATAAAAAGACCGAAGAACTGATTTTAGAAGCGGTTAGACGGAAGGATAAAACCAAAGCTCTGCAATTGTTGAAGGGAGAAAACAGTAATTCTTATACAAATGTTGGTAATAGTTATAAACAAGAGTTAATATATGAAGATGCTCCGTATCATTCAGCATACGGAAGCGGAAATAAATCACCGAAACCAACTAACGGTCAAGAGGTGCTAAATAATTCTGTACCAGTGAAAAATACCTCTAAACAGAGGGTAGGAGTTGATAAAACTACAGGAGAATATGTGGTATTTAATCATCATCAAGGGAATAGATATCACGGTTATCAGCGAATATGGAAGAATAATAAAAAAACAGGAGAAAATCTTGAACCTTTATCGCAAGATATGAAAAATGCTTTGTATAAAGCAGGGATAACAGATCGTAAAGGTAATATATTGAAATGACTATAAATATAATGTATTTGGAATAGATAAAATGCTTTATGTAAGCCTTGATGAATATACCAAAGAAGAAAGTGTAAAGATTATTTCTTCTGGCAATAAATCAGAGATAATTGATGTTATTGCGGCGAATAGTCTATATTCTGATGATTTAGAGTTTATTGAAGAATTGATAGGAAGATATATCAATTCAGACGATGAGGATTTAGTAAGAATTTCTATACAGGCATTAGCTGATTTAGTGCGTAGGTTTAAGAAATTTGACTTAAAAAAATGGTTAAAAATCTTGGATTTTATTAACCTAAAACATAACCCAGTAATTATAGGAGCAATTGATGATTTAATGTCTGAATATGACAATATATATAGACAAAAAATAACTAACAGTGAATTTCTTAAGTGTCAAAAAGGGAATAAAACATTCTATATTTTTGAAAATAAATATAAAAGTTTAGATAGGATTTTGACTGATTACGGTGTATATTCGAAAAATAAAAGGAATAAAATGAAGTTTGAATTGATACAAAGTTACGATTTAGAAGAAGTGTTTTCTTTTTCAAAGAAAGAATTCGGAATAAAGAAAGAGGATTGGATAAAAAATGAAAAAAGTGAAGAAAATTCCGCAAATTGACGGTGAATTAGGTTGGTATTTAACCGCAGCTAATCGCGAGCAAAAAATCGGTAAAAGATTAAAAGGCAAGCAAACTGCGGATTTTGCCGTAGTTGGTGCGGGATTTGCAGGAATTGCGGTTGCAAGCCGCTTAAAAGAACTTTTTCCTGAAAAATCAATTGCGTTAGTGGAAGCCTTGGATATCGGGCAGGGGACTTCGGGGCGCAATGCGGGATTTGTAATCGATTTGCCACACAATGTCGATAAAACGGAAAATTCCGCCGCGGAAGATGCACAAATTTATGCGCTTAACTGTTTTGCTATTCAAAAGCTTAGTCAGCAGGTTGAAAAATTACATATAGATTGTAATTGGCATAAGGCGGGAAAATATATGGCAGCCCGTGAAAGCCATAATATTGCGGGGCTTGATGAATTTGAAGCGATGTTGAAAAAACGCAATTTCGCCTACGAAAGAATAAAAGGCGATGCTCTTGCAGGAAAATTAGGGACTAATTATTACCAAGAAGCTATATTTACACCCGATAATATTTTGATGAATCCAGCCGCTCTTGTGCGCGGTTTAGTCGCTGCTTTGGAAAATGACGGTGTTACGGTGTATAGCAATTCACCTGTAATTGCATTCAATTACGGCGCGGAAAATATGTTGCAAACCGTTGGCGGCGAACTTCGCGCCAAAACTTTGATTACTACGATGAGTTCTTTTACCGAAGAAAACGGTTTGGTGAAGAGCAAAATTGCCCCTCTTTTTACTTATGGCTCTCTCACTGGCGTGCTGCCTGATGCTTTGTGGCAGGAGTATTTTGCCGATATTGAGCCTTGGGGCTTGACTAGCGCGCATCCAGCTGGCACGACCGTGCGGGTTACGCCTGACCGCCGTGTGTTTATTCGTAATATTTTGGAATACAACCGCCAGCAAAAATCTACGGCTGCGATGCGGCAATATTGTTGGCGGCATCATCGTGCGGCGTTTTTGGCGCGTTTTCCGTTTTTGGCAGAAATTGATTTTGAATACACTTGGGGGGGGATTTTGGCGGTTACTCGCAATCGGCAAGGTGTGTTTAGCAAATTACGGGACAATGTTTATGCGCTGTGTGCTTGTAACGGTGTCGGTGTTGCCAAAGGAACTTACAGCGGTTATTACTTGGCAGAAAAAATTGCTGGTATAAATTCAAAGGAATTGGAATTCATCGAAAAAACCAATAATCCGAACTTTATGCCGCCAGAACCATTCCGTGGAATTGGTGCAAGAGGGCAAATTTATATCAATCAGAGGGCAGCTGGTTTGGATATTTAGGACTGATAAAAACCGTTTTTATAACAAAGGTATGTCTACAAATTCGTCATTTTGAGCCGTAGGCGAAAAATCTCTATCGGCAGTTCCTTCGCTGCGCTCAAGATGACGATGGTAAAAAATATCCTCAATTTAGATACGCTCCTTAACTTAAAAAATGTGCCATTGCTTCATAAATTAAAACAATTCCGAAGATAAAAAAGATAATTCCCGTGCAATTGTCGATTTTTTTACTATTATTGCTATAAAAATTTCGCACTCTTTGCCGTGAAAATAATAATGAAATTAAGCAAAAATAAAGAAAGGTAGAAAAAATAAAAAACAACCAGAGCAGGAATAAATATTTTTCAGGAAATTTCAAAATTACACTGGAAACAATACTGGCAAAATATATTCCTGCTTTGGCATTACACAGGTTGATGATAAGTCCTGATTTTATTTCTTTGAAAGCGGATAATTCGCAGTCTTTTTTTATTTCTGAAATTCGAATATTTTCTTTTATTTTTACTAAATCTACACCGATTTGAGCGAGATATATCCCGCCTGCAAGCATAATTAGATATTGCAAAAGATGGTCGGCAAAATTGAGAATTTTCATTCCAAAAAGAGAAATTCCTGCCCAGAACATAATCCCTATTGCTATTCCTATGGAGGCATAAATTCCCGCTTTAATTGACTTATTTACCGCTTGGCGAGAAACATAGAAAAAGTCTGGTCCAGGTGATGAAAGTCCCGCTAAATGAATGAGAATTACCGATAACACTGTTGTGCCTAAAAATTTATATCTTATATTAGGGCGTGTCTAAAAATTCGTCATTTTGAGCCGTAGGCGAAAAATCTCTATCAGTAGATCCTTCACTGCGTTCAGGATGACGAGGGTAAAAAATAGAACCAAGCCTAAAATTATACTCTTATATAAAAAATCATAAATTCAAAACTTCTAATGCCTGTTGATGGAGAGTTTTATTCGCAGCGGCAATAATTTCTCCACTGCTATGCATATTTAATTCCCCTCCCTGCCAATCAGAAATCACCCCTCCTGCCTGTTTGACGATTAAAACCAGCGGCATAAAATCGTAGAATTTCATATCCGCTTCAACTACCAAATCAATCCAACCTGCCGCAAGCATTCCGTAAGAATAGCCGTCTCCCGTATATCTTTGCATCGCCGCTTTGTTTTTTAATTTTTGCTGCTTAATTTTTTGCGCCTCGTTGAACATATCCGAATCGGGCGAAGTGCTGTAAATAAAAGCCTGATTTAATTTTTGGGTATCACGACTGCGAATAATTTGTCCGTTTAACTTGCTAGGAGTTGATAAAGTCGCGGTAAAACGGTTATTTACGGCAGGGGCATCAATAACTGAAATTAACGGTTTATTTTGATATAAAAGAGCAATAAGAGTGCAAAAAATTGGAAAGCCTGATATAAAACTTTTGGTGCCATCGATGGGATCAATAATCCATTCGAATTCCGAACCTGATTTTGCGGCAAATTCCTCACCGCAAATTGCATGAGAGGGGTATTTTTTTTCAATTTCAGAGCGCAGCAATTCTTCGATTTTACGGTCGGCGATGCTTACTGGTGTGCAGTCTGATTTTAGTTCTAGCCCGATTTCCTGCACATTTGCACGAAAATATTTCATACTAATTTCACGCGCACGGTTAGCTAAATATTCGGCAAAGTTGAGATATTCTTCTTCGTTCATTTTGTATTCCAAAAATATATAAACAGTGTTGAAAAATAATTAAGAGAGTGAGAAAAAAAACACGGTAATTATTTATTCATCAATTCGGCAATTGCTTTCGCCGCAGTTTCAGAGGCATTTTCTGGCATATTGTCCCTAATTTCGGCAAAAGAGTGGAGTTGTTTGCTAATTATTTCATCGTCTTGTAACAAGGCGAGGCAATCTTTGGCTAATAGTTCGGGAGTGCAGTCTTCTTGAATTCTTTCAGGAACAATTTCGCGCCCAGCGAGCAAATTCGGCAGGGAATATTTGTTGATTTTTAATAACCTTCTGGCAATAAATGCAGTCAAAGAATGGACTTTATAAGCCACGGTCATCGGGCGAGAAAGTAGGGCAGTTTCAAGTGAAATGGTTCCACTTGCTAGCATTACCGCATCACTTGCTGATATAAGCTCGGAGCTATTTTCCAAGCTGATTTCGATATTGTTCAAGTCTATGCAAGAATTTTCGCAAATATTTTTTATAAGTTCTTGATATTTTGCATCAGCAGTGGAAATAATTACTCTTAAATTTGGAATTTGCACTTTTAATAAATTAACGGTTGCAAGAAATATCGGTAAAAGTCTTGTAATTTCTGATTTACGGCTTCCTGGAAATAGCCCAAGAACGGGAAGATTTTCTGCATTATCATTGAATTTATTAGTAAAAAACGATAATTTTTCTCTTGCTTCTTTTTTGCTAATTTCCTGCAAGCGTTCTCGCATCGGATGTCCAGTGCATACCGCTGCTATTTCGTGTTCTTTATAAATAGAGGTTTCAAATGGGAATAAACAAAGCATTAAATCAACCGCTTGTTTGATTTTTTTTATTCTTTTTTCTTTCCAAGCCCAAATAGAAGGGGAGACAAAATGCACGGTTTTTACCGCTTTTTGCCGTAAAAAGATTTCCATCGGTAAATTAAAGTCTGGTGCATCAATTCCGATGAATAAATCAGGTTTATTTGCAGTCCAAAAATCTTCTAATCTTTTTTTAAGTCCTAAAATTTCTGGTAGTTTGCCGATTACTTCGGCAAATCCCATTACGGAAAGTGTTTCGATATTGCCGATAATTTCCACCTCTTGCGCTTTAATTTCTTCACCTCCGACGCAAGTAAAACGAGCTGTTGGGTATATTTTTTTTAGCTCTACGATTAAACTAGCTCCGAGAATATCACCTGATTTTTCACCTGCTAAAATTGCGATATGCATTTTTTATCTCCTTAAAAATAAACCCTGAAAAATATTACTGTTGTTCGTCAAAATTTATACCCTTAAATGTTTTTATAGGGTTTCCTCGTTCAATTTCCTGATGGTGTTGATGTTTTTCTTTATTGCTGTTATTTGAATATTGGGAATTTATTTCTTCTAATTTAGCATTAAGTAATGATAGAGCAATTTTTTTATTTTGATGCTGACTTCGCTCACTTTCTACCTTTACCGATAAATTAGTTGGAATATGAACAATGCGTATTGCGGAATTTGTTTTATTGATATGCTGACCACCAGCACCGCTGGAACGCATTGTGCTAATTTGAATATCTTTTTCAGAAAATATTGTTTTTTCAGGAATTTCGAGCATTTTTATACCGATAAACCAATTTTTTCTTTTATGATTTTTGCGAAAAGGGCTGGTACAAATCCATTGCAGCGTGCCACACCAATTTTTTATAAATAATTTTTCAGAAATTTCATCCGCTGCTTCAATGCTCATTGTGATGGATTTCGGTAAATTATCAGTTTTTTTCAAGGGATTATTGAGAGCTTGTTGCAATATGTTATTTGCCGCTAAATTTTCCGCCTCTTCCATCTCATTTTGCATTGTTAGAACCGTGTAATTGATGTTTGAAATATCAGCTTCTTGGCATATTTTTTCGAATGTTTTTAGCACGGCTAAACGGCATTCTACTGGTCCTTTTGCAGCGGAAATTTGGATTATCAGCATATCATTTTCCCGTTATTTAGCCGTCAATTTGCCCGTTTTTTGTAAGTTAAAACTGGGCTAAAACGCACAATTGGCTGAATAATATCCGCTTCGCTTAAAGCATCGATTACGGTTTCAATATCTTTATAAGCTTGTGGAGCTTCTTCATAAAGTAAATCTCGGTCTTCACAGATTACTCTTGATTTATATTTAGTTCGTTTTAATTGTTCGGAAGTGAATTTTGCGGCTAATCTTCCTTCACAATCCGACCGTTTCCATTTTCTTCCTGCACCGTGTGCAATAGAATTTAGAGCTGTTTCGTTTATTTTTGTGGCTACTAGATAGGAAAAATTTCCCCTTGAACCTGGAATAATTGCCAGTCTTCTATCACTTGCAGCTGCACCTTTGCGGTGTAAAAATCCATCTCTTCCAGCAATATTTGTCTTTTCTACGAAATTATGGCAAATATCTAGAATAAGTTCACCGCTGGTTTTTAAGTTGCGTAATATTCTTTTGGCAATTAACAAGCGGTTTTCAACCGCATATTCAATAGCTGATTTATGCTTTGCAAGATATTCATTGGCATCGCTGGAATTAGCATTTAACGGTTCATAATTAAAACGGCTTAAATGTTCTTGCAAAATTGCGCCACCTAAACCCCTTGAACCCGAATGAACTATGAGCTGCAAGTTATCTTTATTTATCTTTAATTCCTCTGCCTGCGCCTCTTGAAAAATGCTCTCAACTTGCACGAGTTCGGCAAAATGATTTCCCGCTCCAATCGTGCCGTTGGCTTGTGTTTTTGCGGCATATCCAAGCAATTCTTCGGCATCTGCTGCGGATATTTCCTTGTCAATATTGCCGATATTTTTTTCTAATTTATCGAGATTGCTGCGCCTCGGGAGTTCTGTTTGCCACAATGCCATACCGCAACCGATATCGCCGCCAACCAGCGCGGGATAAATTTTGTCGGCGGTAAAAAAAGCAGCCCCTACGGGATAAGTCCTTCCAGGGTGTAAATCAGGCATTCCGCATACCTTTAACATACCTTCTAATTTAGCGGTATAACGCAGCTGATCAACGGCTGTTTCTTCAATCCATAAGTCATTATTACGAATTACAGAAATATTTTCAGAAATTGCTTGAATATTAGTCATTAAATTCTCGTTTTGATGTTAAAAAATTACACTGTTGCGCGTAAAAAATCCAGCTGTTTTTTAATTAAATATGAGCTCAAATGGTGTTAATATAAATTGCATTAAGTCTATTACTATTTTTTCAACTGGCCATAAAATCGCAGATAAAATTCCCGTTAATGCCAAAATTATCAAAATTGTCATTCCGAACGGCTCAATTTGGCGGAATTTTATTGCCAAATCATCGGGGAGGAAGCTTTCGAGCACTCGTCCGCCGTCCAGCGGTAAGAGCGGAAACATATTTAATACAAAGAAAATCGTATTGATGATGATGCCAAACACGCACATTTCGTATATCGCATATTCCATACCGCCAGGCGCATATTGCGCCAGCAAACGCAGGAAACCCCAGGCAAAAAGCATTATAAAGTTTGACAATGGTCCTGCAAATGCCGTCATTCGCATTGCGATACGAGGATTAGCAAAATTGCGATAATCAACAGGAACGGGTTTTGCCCAGCCGAAAATAAATCCGCCTTCGGTGATTGCTGATGTGCTAAAAAATAACACAAGTGGCACCAAAATCGTGCCGACGGGGTCAATATGTGCAAAGGGATTGAGAGTGATGCGACCTAATTTTTCCGCTGTATGGTCGCCGTAATGACGGGCAGCATAAGCGTGCGCTGCTTCGTGTAAGGTGATTGCTAAAAGTAGTGGTGGAATAAGTAAAAAAAGCTTTTGTAGAGTTTCTGAATCCATATTAAATATTCATTAAAAATTATGTTAGTTAAAGATGATGTAAGCAATATTGCGGTATTTTTTTTGAGGTCTCAACTCGATTTTTTCAAGTTGGCAATAAATAAAAATCCCACCGTTAGATGGGATTTTTTATGCTGTTTAGCTATTTTTTTGATTATTTTTCAATAATGTGTTTAGCGGATTTTCGCAACTCATCAGAAATTTTCAGTCCCATTCTTTCTGCCGCTTTGGGATTGAGATGAAGTTCCAAAGTTTCCATCGTTTTTACGGGAATATTCTCGATTTTTTCACCTTGTAAGACTTTTGCAATGATTTTGCCAGTTTCCTTACCGTGTTCATAATAAGAAAAACCAAGCGCGGCAATCGCTCCATCAGCCACCGAGGAAGTATCAACCGTAAAAAGCGGAATTTTGTTTTGCTCACAAACTTGAATTACCGAAGCAATCGAGGAAATCGCGGTGTTGTCCAGAGTGAGATAAATCGCATCAACTTTGCCGTTTAGCGAACGGGCAGCGTCGAGAACTTCTGAACTACGAGCAGCTGGCGCGGAAATTAACTTGATATTTTTTTCTTTCAAAACTGCCTCTAACTCACGAATAGCCGCTTGGGAATTAGCTTCACCTGGGTTATAAACCGTGCCGATGCTTTTGGCATCAGGTAAAAATTCTCCAATCATTTTGACCCCTTCGCTAAATGCAACACTATCACTTGCACCTGTAACACTACCTTCGGGAGCTTCCTTATTTTTGAGCAAATCAGCCGCAAGGGGATCGGTTACCGCGGAAAAGACAATCGGAAATTGCTCGTGAGCAGCAACTTTTAGCGTCTGTGCGGACGGTGTTGAAATTCCGACCGCAACGGCAGGTTTTTTGCCTGCAAATCTTTGGGCGATTTGCGTTTGCAAAGCTTGATCCGCTTGGGCAATTTCATAAATAATTTCAATGTTTTCGTCTTTTTTGAAGCCAAGTTCGGCAAGTTCATCAACGATACCTTTATACGCTGCATCAAGTGCTGGATGAGATACAAATTGCGTGATTGCAAGCAATTGTTTGTCATCTTTGGTATCAGCTGAAATGGCGACAAAAGAAAGCGCGGTTAGGCAAAGAGCGAGAAGTTTTTTCATATGGTCTCCTGAATGTTGTTAATTAAAACAGTGTTATTTTTTTACCGAGAAGAGTGTAAATTTTTTTGTTTGACGGTATGAAATTTAAGCAATAACAGTAATTTTCCCCTGTTGCAGGCGGCGTTTATATGAAGCGTAACGGGCTTCGGCATCGATGCGTAGCAAGATGCCAATTGCGATTGCAGAGATGAAAATCGAACTACCGCCGTAGCTGATAAACGGCAAAGTTAATCCTTTTGTCGGCAGAATTCCCGTTGCAACCGCGATGTTCAATGCCGATTGAATTCCCAACCAAGCTCCGATGCCGTAAGCACAGTAGCATCCGAACATCATTCGGTTTTTGCTGGCACGGGCAGCGATAACGAAAATTCGCCAGACGAGTAGGGCATAAATCGCAATCAGAATAATGCAGCCGACAAATCCGAATTCTTCCGCGATGATGGCGAAGATGAAGTCGGTGTATTGTTCAGGGATGAAGTTGTGTTTGAAGACGCTTTCGCCGAGACCCGTGCCCGAAAATCCGCCGCGACCGATGGCGATAAGTGAATTACAAAGTTGATAACCCGTGCCGTAAGCGTCATCGCAGGGGTGCATAAAGTTGCTAAACCGCGCTACACGGTAACCTTGTGAGCTGACTAAAACATAGCCGATTGCAATCAGCGCGACTATTGGCACAACTAATATCCGCGTTGGTATGCCGAAGAGGTAAAACATCATTATGACGCTGGCGCAGATTACGGCGATTGAACCTAAATCGTGTTGCAATTCGAGTAAGCAGAAATACATTACCAAGACAATTGCAAACATAATGCAAACTCTGATGAAATTCCAATGCGGTAAAAGTTTTGCATTGTCGGAGAAATGTAAGTCGGTGCGGTGTGTGCATAAAAATCCCGCGGTGAAAATTATGATTGCTAATTTTGCCGCTTCTGCCGATTGGAAGGTGCTTACCCCCAAATTCAACCAGCGTTTTGCCCCTTTGATGGTTACGCCCAAACCTGGCACGAAAATCAGCGCGAGAAGCACAAGCCCCGCAAAGCAGATTTTTCCGTAATGTTTTTCTATTTTGCCAGCTGGCACAAATAACACCATCGACACAGCAGCGAGTATTCCAATAAAGCAATAAGCAAATTGGCGGTAAAAGTAAAACAAGGGATAGGATGATTTTTCGGGCGCGGCAGCCGAACCGACCATCACGATACCGATGCAGGAAAGCATCATCACCGCCAAAATCAAGACAGGATCAGGAAAGCGCAAAAGTTGAATTTGCGATTGCTTGCGAGTTTTATTTTGAGCACCGTTGCCCGTTAATTCATCATTGCTAAATAATGAGCCCCAAGTATTCGAAAAAGCATTGCTGATAAAAGACGGTATTGCTTGCAATTCTTCTTGTTCTTGCCGAGTTGGAGCTTGATATTCGGCTTGTTTTATATTTTCCGCTTTATATTCTTCCTGCTTATTTGTTTCTTCTGTAATGCTGTGAGCATCAAGCTGGTCGCGGGATATCGGCTGCCAATCATCTTCTACACCGACATAATTTTGGCTAGCATAATTATTTTCGCGGTGTTCATTTTCTTGAATATTTTCCGACTTATATTCTTGATATTCTTGGTAATTTGATGGGTTATTTTCCGCTTGAAAATATTCCTCCGTGGTATTAGTAAATTCGCTTTCTGCTTGTTGATTTGGAGCAAGTTCTTCACCGTGATTCATATCTTCTGCTGAATAATTATTCGGATAATCGAAAGCATCTGCCTCAAACGGTGCATTTTTCAAATCCGCTTGAAATTGGATTTGTTCTTCTGCCTGATTTTTTTCGTGCGGATTAGTGTTTTCTTCGGCGAATTGCTGTTCGAAGAGTTGCGGTTCGGTTCTTTGTTCTTCGGATTTTTTTTCTTGTTTGTTATTCATTATTTGCATATGGCTTTGACTCCTGCGGCGAAGCAATTACCTCGTTCGGCATAGCCTGAAAATTGGTCGAAGCTTGCGGTTGCGGGGGAGAGTAAAACGCAGTCACCGCTTGCGGCATTTTTATAGGCATAGGCGATTGCGTCTGACATTTCTACACAATTTTTATATTCAATTTCTGCGGCATTTAAGGCTTGTTCTAAATCTTGATTGTTGAGCCCAATAAGTAGAACTTTTTTGACGGTAGAAGTTTTGATTTTTTCGGCAAGAAGAGAAAAATCCTGATCTTTACCGACACCGCCTGCAATCAACCAAATAGGTGCGGAAATTCCCGACAAAGCAGCCGCTGCCGCGCCGATATTGGTTGCTTTTGAATCGTCAATCCAAGCAATACCGTTATGTTCAATTACTTTGCTGACGCGATGGGCAAGCCCTTGAAATTCGCATAAATCTTTGGCAGCTTGACTTAAATCCGCTTCCAAGACACGGCTCATTAGCAGCACGGCAAGAGCATTTTGATAATTCGGCATTCCTTCCACGGAAAGTTCATTGCAGGCGAGGATTTTTTTACCGTCAATCAGAATATTTTCATCGGCAACACAGTTATTTTCCTGTGAGCCGAATTTGACTGCCGTATTGCATAATCCGACAAAATCACGGCAAAAATCGTCATCTGTATTTAATACGCAAACTTTTGCCTGTTTTGCCATATTCGATTTGGTTGCGGCGTAATCTTCGAAGCTGTCGTAACGGTCGAGATGGTCGGGAGTTACATTCAAAACCGCCGCGACATCTGGTTTTAAGGACGGGCAGCGTTCGAGTTGATAGTTAGAGAGTTCTAAAACGAAAATTTCGGTATCTTCTGGTGCATTGCAAAATGCTTCGAGCACACTTCTGCCGATATTTCCGCACAAAACCGCATTTTTATTTTGCTTATTGAGAATTTCCGTGAGCATTGAAACGGTAGTTGATTTACCGTTTGAGCCCGTAACCGCAGCGATTTTTTTCTCGTTGAGACGGGCAAAAATTTCCACATCGTTAATTTTTTCAGCCGAACTTGCCGCGATTGCTTTTTTACGGCTATCAACGCCTGGTGAGAGAACGAGAGTTCGGTAATTATTGAGAGCGTTTTCGTCGGATAAGTCGATTTTTTCGGCATTAGGAACATCTTTTTCGTCAAATGCGGCGACTTCTAAATTTGCCGCTTGCAAGAGTTTTAGAGCAGCTTGACCAGAAATTCCCATTCCAATTACCGCAATCGGTTCAATTAGGTTTAATTGAGAAAGTTTTGCGGAGCAATTCATTGTTTTATTTCCTGTGTAATAAATAGTTGGTTATTTTTAGCGTAGTTTTAAGCTGGTCAGACCAATGAGCACCAGTAAAACGGTAACAATCCAAAAGCGAATAGTTACTTTTGTTTCCGACCAGCCGCAGAGTTCAAAATGATGATGCAAAGGTGCCATTTTGAAAATTCTTTTGCCGCCGCGCAGACGGTATGAACCGACTTGCAAGATTACGGAAAGAGCTTCGGCAACGAATAATCCTCCCATCACCGCGAAAATCAACTCCTGACGCACAATTACCGCAACCGTTGCGAGTGCCGCACCGAGTGATAAAGCACCGACATCGCCCATGAAAACTTCGGCAGGGTGCGCGTTGTACCAAAGAAATCCCAGTCCTGCACCTGCAATTGCTGCACAAAATACCGCGGCTTCGCCTGCTCCGACGATAGACGGTAAGTTCAAATAATTAGCGTAATTCGGAGAACCTGAAATATAAGCAAAAATAAGTAATCCGCCAGCAACTAAAACTACGGGCATAATTGCCAAGCCGTCGAGCCCGTCGGTTAAATTGACCGCATTGCTTGCTCCCGTCAGCACAATATAAACAAAGGGGATAAAAATCCAGCCCATTTGCCAAGATAAATGTTTGAAGTAGGGGACTAAAAGTTCGGTTTCCGCTGGAGTTTTAGCGATAGCGTAGAGAACGACGGCAATAATTAAAGCAAATAAGGAAAGCAAACCGTATTTTTCTTTGGCTCGTAAGCCGAGACTTTGTTTTTTGACCAATTTACGGTAATCATCAACCCAGCCGACCCAGCCGAAAGAAAGTAGTGCAAAGACACACAACCAGGAATAAACCACGCGCCAATCTGCCCAAAATAACATTGCAACTAGCACGGAGAAAATAATTAAAACTCCGCCCATCGTTGGAGTTCCAGCTTTTTTGAGATGTGTTTTTGGACCGTCATCGCGGACGAATTGTCCCATTTGCAGCTTGCGCAGGAGTTTTATCATTTTCCCGCCGACGCAAATTGAAATTAAGAGTGCGGTTAGGGCTGCGAGCATTATTCGGGCAGTGAGATAAGTGAAAGCGTTTAAGAAAGATAACTGTGCTGAAAAATAATCGGCGATTGCATAAAGCATTACTTGTCCTAGATATTTCGCTAAAAAAGCGGCGATTTTATTTATTTTTATTTATCAATTTGCTTGACGAATGCTTTGTTGGCGATTTGTTTTAGGGGCTGTCTAGAAATTCGTCATTTTGAGCCGTAGGCGAAAAATCTCTATCAGCAGATCCTTCGCTGCGCTCAGGATGACGATGGTAAAAAATAAATTTTAGATGTGCCCTTTTATTTATCAATTTGCTTGACGAATGCTTTGTTGCTGATTTGTTTTGGGGGGCTGTCTAGAAATTCGTCATTTTGAGCCGCAGGCGAAAAATCTCTAGCGGTAGTTCCTTCGCTGCCCTCAAGATGACGAGGTAAAAATAGAACTAACCCCAAATTTAGATACGCCTATCTACGAAATACAGCAATATTTTCAAAATTTGAGAATGTATCAATTTGTTAGGAATACAGACATTTAGTCCGTATAATGCGCGCTTTTTTGGTAAATCACGGTATGTGATTTTTTGGAGTTCTTGCTCTCAATTTAGACAACAAAATCAGGTTTTAGCAATGAGATTTTCTAATTTTCCGCGCCGTCGCCTTATTGGTTCGATGGCGCTTTTATTTTCTCTGACGACTGCTTCTTATGCACAAGCACCAGGCGGACAAATGCCGCCGCCGATGGTTGATGTAGTTACGGTAAAAACAGAGACGGTTACTCGCACGGAAAATCTTCCTGCGCGCTTGGAAGCGTCGCGTGAGGCGGTGATTATTCCCAGAGTAAGCGGTATCGTAGAAAAGAGATTATTCGAAGAAGGTAGCAAAGTTGAGGCGGGAGACATTCTTTATCAATTAGACAAAGCCTCCTATAAAGCGCAGGCGAACATTGCCAAAGCAGGATTAAATTCTGCCAATGCCGCACTCGGTCAAGCACAGGCGACGAGAAATTTACATCGCACTACGGTTAATCGTTATGCGCCGTTGGTTAAATCGGCAGCGGTATCGAAGCAAACTTATGACGAAGCGGTTGCTAATTTGAAAGTGCAGGAAAGCAATATTGTTGCGGCGCAGGCGGGAATAAATTCGGCGAAAGCGAGCATCGATGCAGCCGAAATCAATTTAGGTTATACCGACATTACCGCACCGATTAGCGGAATTATTGGTATTTCCGAAGTTACCGAAGGTGCTTATGCGATTGCTTCTCAAACCAGAATGGCAACTATTCGGCAAGTCGATCCGATGTTTGTAACTATTACCCGTCCCGCTTCTGCGATGCGGCAAGTTCGTAAATTAATTGCATCTGGCACGGCGCAGGAAAATTCATCTAATGAAGTCGAAATTTTTTATGAAGACGGCACGCCGTATCCGCATAAAGCTAAATTTTTATTTTTAGACCAATCGGTAGATAAAACCACAGGTGAGCTTACCGTGCGTGCGGAAGTTGCTAATCCTGACGGTGATTTGCTGCCAGGTTTGTATATGCGGGTAGCACTGCCGCAAGCGACTTATCCCAATGCGGTTTTAATTCCGCAAAAAGCGGTTACCAGAGGCAAAATCGATACGGTTTTGGTAGTCGAAGCAGACGGAACATTTCACCCGCAACCTGTGCAAATTGCCGCCGCAGAAGGGCATAACTGGATTGTTACAGGCGGTTTGAAAGAGGGAAGCAAGGTTATTGTTGAAGGTACTTCGCATTTGCGCGGCGCAACCAAAGTGCAAACCAGAGAATACGGTTCAGCAGAAGCAGCACCGCAAAAACCAGCCGCTGACGGCGAAGATAAAACCGAAGACGGCGGTAAATAAGAGGTTTTGAAATGGCAAAGTTTTTTATTAACCGTCCGATTTTTGCTTGGGTGGTGGCGATTTTTATCATCATCGCAGGCTTGTTTTCGGCGACAAGATTGCCGATTGAGCAATATCCAAATGTGTCCGCCCCGCAAATCAATATTCGTTTTAATTACATCGGCGCGACGGCGCAAACTATTCAGGACTCGGTAATCTCAATTATTGAAGAACAAATGAATGCGGTTGATGGCGTGGATTACATGACTTCATCGGCATATTCCAACGGTCGCGGTGAGATTAGCCTTACCTTCAAGTCTGGTATGGACGAAGATATGGCGCAAGTTGATGTGCAAAACAAACTCTCGCAAGTCGAAAGCCGTATTCCGCAATCGGTGAGAAATACGGGGATAACGGTTTCGCAATCTATGACCAACTTCCTTTTATTTGCAGGTTTGACAGCCAAAGAAGGTTCGGGAAAAACAGTGCTCGATTTGGGCGACTATGCACTGCGTAGCATAAAACCAGAATTGCAACGGGTTGAAGGTGTCGGTGAAGTGCAAATTTTCGGTGCGGAATCGGCGATGCGGATTTGGGTTGATCCGCAAAAGCTTAAAAGTTACGGTTTATCGTTTGCCGATGTCAATAACGCGGTGGCAGCACAAAATGCGCAAATTACCGCGGGTTCTTTGGGTGATGCTCCGAGCGTGCAAGGTCAGGAATACAACTCCATCATCACAATTCAAGGGCAATTGCAAAACGCCGATGAATTTGAAAACATCGTTTTGATTAACCGTCCGAATGGCGCGAGCGTGCGGATTAAAGATGTCGCGGTAGTGGAAATCGGTAAGCAAGGTTACGGTTTTAGAGGTCGCATCGACGGTAAAGAAAGTCTTGGTATCGGTGTGCAGCTTTCGACTTCTGGTAATGCGGTTGCGGCTGCAGCTGAAATTCGCCGTAAATTCGAAAAGATGGAGGAATATTTTCCTGAAGGTATCGAATGGCATATTCCCTATGACACTTCGGTATTTATCCGTCTTTCATTAGAAAAAGTTGTGCATACCTTGGTTGAAGCGATTGCTTTGGTATTCATTGTGATGTATGTCTTCCTGCAAAACTTCCGCTACACCCTCATTCCGACGATTGTGGTGCCGATTTCGCTGCTCGGTGCGGTAGCTTTGATGAGCCCGCTCGGGATGTCGATAAATGTGCTTACGATGTTTGCGATGGTGCTGGTTATCGGGATTGTGGTCGATGATGCGATTGTGGTGGTCGAGAATGTCGAACGGCTGATGCGTGAAGAAAAACTTACTCCGTATCAAGCGGCGCAGAAAGGTATGAGTCAAATTACGGGTGCGGTTGTTGGTATCACTCTGGTTTTGATTTCCGTATTCGTGCCGATGGCGTTTTTATCGGGTGCAACGGGTGCGATTTACCGTCAGTTTTCATTAGTTATTGCATCTTCGATTGCTTTTTCGGCGTTTATGGCTTTATCGCTTACGCCCGCACTTTGCGCCACAATTTTGAAACCGATAGATCACGAAAAAGAAAAAAATATCTTCTTCCGCGGCTTTGATGCTTTGTTGAAGTTCGGGATTGATTTGTATCAATCTTGGCTGTCAAGCGTCGTGCGTGTGAGTTACTTTATGGTTTTAGTCTTTGCGGGAATTATTGCTGGCACTTTATTTTTATTCCAAAATCTCAAAACTTCGTTTTTGCCCGTAGAAGACCAAGGTGTAATGCTCTTTACTTTCCAACTTCCGTCTGGGGCGACGCAGGAGCGGACTTCCAACTTTTTGCGTAAGTTTGAAAATATGGTTCTTTCTGATAAGGACAACATCGAACACGCAATGGCGATTATGGGATTTTCATTTATGGGACAAGGTCAAAATATGGCACTTTCTCCCGTAACCCTGAAAGATTGGAGCGAACGAAAAGAGAAAGGGCGCGATGCAATTTCCTTGGCGCAGAAATACAACGGTCAATTGCAGGCTTTCAACGAAGCTTTTGCAATTGCGATTACTCCTCCTGCTATTCCGTCTTTGGGCACATCAAGCGGATTTAGTTTTTATTTACAAGACCGTAACGCCGAAGGACATGACGCTTTGCTTGCTGCTCGCAATCAAATGCTGGGAATGATGATGCAAAGCAAAGTCTTGACTAACATTCGTCCTAGCGGTTTGGAAGATGCCACGCAATTGCAGCTGACGATTAACCGTGATGCGGCATTTGCACAAAATGTGCCGATTGCGGCGATTTCATCAACTTTGGCGACGGCGGTTGGTTCGGCTTATGTCAATGATTATCCGAACCGCGGACGCTTGCAACGGGTTTATGTAATGGCGGCAGCAGAAGCGCGAATGCAGAAAGAAGATATTTTGGCTTTAACCGTGCCATCAACCGACGGCAAACTTGTGCCTATGTCTGAACTTTTGAATGCTGAATGGATTTTCGGTGCGCAGCAAGTTGATAGATATAACGGTTACGGAGCGATGAGTCTTTCTGGTGAAGCTGCTCCTGGCTATTCAACAGGGGATGCAATGCGCGAAGTAGAAACTCTTGCCAAAGCCTTGCCTAGTGGATTTGCGGTTGCTTGGACGGGGCTTTCGCTAGAAGAACAACGGGCAGGAAATTCGCAAATGTTCCTCTATGCCTTTTCGGCATTGGCGGTGTTTTTATGTCTAGCGGCTTTGTATGAGAGCTGGTCAATTCCATTTGCGGTAATTTTGGTAGTGCCGCTCGGCGTGCTCGGCGCGGTAATAGGAAATTATTTCCGCGGTTATGACAACGATATCTACTTCAAAATCGGGATGATTACCGTGATGGGGCTTTCGGCGAAGAATGCGATTTTGATTATCGAATTTGCCAAAGATTTGCAAGCTTCTGGTATGAATAAAGTCCGTGCGGCGGTGGCAGCGGCGAAATTGCGTTTCCGTCCAATAATGATGACTTCATTCGCCTTTATCGTCGGGGTTGTGCCGCTTTATTTTGCAACTGGTGCATCTTCGGCATCACAGCGCGCAATCGGCACAACTGTATTTTGGGGAATGGTTATCGGAACTAGCTTGTCGATTTACTTCGTGCCGATTTTTTACATCATCATTCGTCGTATTTTCAAAGGCACGAGTTCAAAAGACCGTCATCTTGATTTGAAAGATTTGCATTTGGAGAAATAAGTAATGTCAGTGCAAAACAATACAAAAGTATTAACAACAACTATTTCCGCCATACTTTTTCTCTCGGCTTGTTCCTTTGTGCCGAAGTATCAAGAACCAGAAGTGCCTATTGCCGATGCTTGGATACCGCTTTCACTGCAAGATAAAGCGCAGTATTCGGGCAAATCGGTTTTGGAAATTGGTTGGAAGGAATATTTCCGTGAACCGCAATTGCAAGTTTTGATTAGTCAAGCATTGGCTGCTAACCACGATTTGAAAAAAGCGGCGCTTTCCTCGCAAATGGCTTATGAAGCTTACGGAATAACGAAGGCGCAGCAAATTCCGACTATTGGAGCGAGCGCGTCGGTTGCCCGTAGTCGGCAGTCGGAATATGCCCAAGGCACGGTTTATTCGGCAGCTTTGGGAATTTCTGCTTTCGAACTTGATTTTTTCGGTCGAGTGCGCGCTTTATCAGAATCCGCGCTTAATTCCTATTTAGCGACGAATGAAGCCCGCGATGCCGCGCAACTTTCGATTATTAACGCGACCGCTTCGGCTTACTATCAAGCGCGCATCAGCAAAGCTTTGATGGATTTGGCAGAAAAAGTGGTGAAAGCGCGTTCGGAAATGCTCAAACTCGCGCAGCTGCAAGCAAACACTGGGGTAATCAATGCGGTTACTTTGAAAAGCTATGAAGCAGCGGTGGAAAGTGCCAGAGCTGATTTTGAAGCGCAGGAGAGAGGCTATTTGCAGGCGATGAATGCATTGTCCGTGTTGGTAGCCGTGCCGTATCAGCAAATTCAAATGCCTGCGCCCCTGCCGCTAAATGAGCAATTTGTGGATTTGCAAGTGCCAGCTGGAATTCCGTCTTCGGTATTGCGTAATCGTCCTGATGTGCGTGCGGCAGAATTTGCAATCCGTGCGGCAAATGGTGATATCGGTGCAGCGCGTGCGGCTCTGTTCCCGACTATTTCGCTTACCGCTTCGCTGGGGCTTGCATCTGCGGAATTAGATGAACTTTTCAAATCAAGTTCCAAGATTTGGTCAATTTCCCCCAGCATCGCCGCTCCAATTTTTAACCGTAAAGCTTTGAATGCACAGGTAAAAATTTCCGAATTGCAACAGCAGATGGCGGTTGAAGATTATGCGAAGACAATGCAGAGTGCTTTCCGTGAAGTTTCTGATGCTTTGATTGCAAGGGCAACTTACAAACGGCAATATGAAGCGACTTTGCGAGCGGTAAAAGCGCAGAAAGAAGCACTGGCTTTGGAGAGGCAAAGATTTAAGGCAGGGGTGAGCGACGGTATCACCTTGATTGACGCAGAACGCTCAACCTTTGCCGCTGAACAAGGCTTGCTTGCGGTGCAATTGCAGCTTTTGGTGAATTCGGTTCAACTTTACACCACAATGGGCGGCGGACTGGCAGAATACGGCGGAGTTAGTAATGCAACTGGCGCGACGGTAAATGCTAATAATCCGATGAGCGATGCGGTGAAAGTGCCGTTAGATGAGCAAAGTGCTAAATAAATTTGGAGCGTGTCTAAAAAATCGTCATTTTGAGCCGCAGGCGAAAAATCTCTATCGGCAGAGCTTTCGCTGCCCTAAATTTAGATACGCCACGAAATAAAAAATAAAAAAAAATCCCGTCATTGCGGCGGGATTTTTTTATTTCTGACTGCTTGACGATTAAATTGCATCTTCATTCATTTCGCCAGTTCTGATACGGACAACTTGTTCAAGCCGGCTGATGAATATTTTCCCATCGCCGATTTTTCCCGATGCGGCGGTTTCACGGATTGTGCGGACGACTTCATCGCAATTTTTTTCGTCGATTGCAATTTCTAGTTTTAATTTGGGAAGAAAATCAACGACATATTCCGCACCGCGATAGAGTTCGGTATGTCCGCGTTGTCTGCCAAAACCTTTGACTTCGGTAACGGTAATACCATGTACGCCAATTTCGGATAATGCTTCGCGAACATCATCGAGCTTGAACGGTTTAATTATTGCGGTAACCATAAACATAAAATATTTCCTTTTAGTTATTCTTAACAATCAAAACAATAAAAACTTGCATCTTTATCCGATAGCTTTTTCGGTTTATAAATATTTATCGGTTGGAATGTTTGTTCAATATTTTTATCCACACCGAGCACGCAGGCAAAAATTGCCATTCGCATTAGCATTCCATTATCAGTTTGACGGAATATTGCAAGGTTATCTAAATCATCTAAATCGGTTGATAAATCAAATGCACCAGGTCGTGAATCACGCGGAAGAGGGTGCATTACAATTGCATCTTGCGGGGCATAATTTGTCAGAGCACGGCGGTTGATGCGGAAGTTTTCACCGTAACCTTCCATCGTTTCGCCGCCTTCGATTCTTTCGCGCTGAATACGGGTGGCATAAATCACGGCGGCATTTTTCAAACCTTCCTGAATTCCAGAATATTCAACAACCTTATGCCCCGCATTGTTGAGTTCTTGCAAAAGTTCGGCAGGGGCGCGGAGATTTTCGGGAGCGATGAACGAGAAAGTTATATTTTCAAAGCGCGAGAGCAATTTCGCGAGGGAATGAATTGTGCGACCGTGCTTCAAATCACCGACCATCGCGATGGTCATTCCGTCGATTGTTTTACCGAGACGGGCAAATTCGCGGCTGATGGTTAAATAATCCAACAAAGCTTGCGATGGGTGTTCGCCGATGCCGTCGCCTGCGTTGATGACGGGAATATTGATACCTGATGCGAATTTTGCAACCGAGCCTTGTTCGGGATGGCGCATTACGATTGCGTCGGCATATCCTGCTATAACTCGGGCGGTATCTTCCAAGCTTTCGCCTTTGGAAATTGAGGAAAAAGTAAAGCCAGTGGTGTCGACCACTTCGCCACCTAGACGGGCAAATGCGGTGTGAAAGCTCATTCGGGTGCGGGTTGATGCTTCGAAGAATAAGTTGGCAAGCACTGCACCTGCTAGTGCCGTGCAGCGGACTTTTCTTTTTGCGACGGGGGATAATTTTTCGGCAACGGAACGAAAATGTTCGAGTTCTGAACGGGAAAATTGGTCGATTGACAAAATATGTCTTCCTTGCAGCGACATTTTTTTCTCCTTAAAAAATATTCAAAATTGATTAAGTTGATTTTAGGGCGCATCTAAATTTAGGGTTGGTTCTATTTCGTCATCCTGAGCGCAGCGAAGGATCTGTCGATAGAGATTTTTCGCCTACGGCTCAAAATGACGAATTTTGTAGATACGCCCTTTATGTTTTTGTGAGAAATATTAAATTCAACTGTTTTGATAAAAATTATGCACTCTTCTTGCAAAAATAAAGGAAAAAATACGGAATAATCATAACCGCTACAATTGCTGGTGCAACGGGAAAATCAAAAATAAATGCGCTTAAAATCCCGAGATAAACGCATATTACCGCAATCATAGCGGCAAAAAATATGCACTGTTCGGGTGTTTTAGCGATTTTTGCTGCCGCTTGCACGGGAATAATCAAAAAGCTCATTATCAGCATTAAACCGAGAAATTGCATCA
Source organism: Cardiobacteriaceae bacterium (assembly GCA_017484165.1). GTDB lineage: Bacteria > Pseudomonadota > Gammaproteobacteria > Cardiobacteriales > Cardiobacteriaceae > RGIG9182. The sequence continues at coordinate 23,103 of JAFUTP010000017.1, forward strand.
TTATTCCAGTAAAAATACCTAGTAAGACTAAAAAAATTGCCTCTATGTATTTAATTTTTACTATTTCCGTATGCGCAATTGCCTCTGATACGGTTAGTAAAATTATACTGTTCCATAAAAAATAAAGAATAAATAAGCTAATTGAACTCACTAAACATATCAAGATTAAATCGCTGGAAGTTGTATTTAATATATCACCGAAAAGATAAGTAAATAAATCACGGCGAATATTTTCCATTTTGGCGAGCGCAATCACTCCGAAAGCTAACATCCCATGGCTTAAAGTGCCCAAAATGTTGTTGCTGTCCGTATTTGATTTGTTTTTTAGTAGGAATAACAGAGCAATTAGCAATGCGGTAGTAAGCCAAATTCCTACATAAATCGGTAGGTTGAAAAATAAAGCGATGGCAATACCAAGCCAAGCTGAATGTGAGAGAGCTTCTCCGAAATAAACTAATTTCCGCCAGGAAATAATTGCTCCGAAGGGAGCCGCAGAAATTGCCGCAAAACTCGCTGCAAAGCAGGGAACTAATACAAATTGCCAGAAAAAGCTCATCGACATAACTTTAATTATTACCTTAAATGACTTGTGAGAATTTATGTTTTTTCGCTTGCAAGTATTTATCAAAAACCATTGCGATATTGCGAATAAGTAATCTGCCAGGCGGTAGGATGCTTATTTTATTCCCTTCTTTTTTTATTAAACCATCGGCTGCTAGTTCGTCTAAATTTTGCCATTCTTGTTGAAAATATTTTGCACTGTCAATATTAAAATCTGCCGCTATTTTATCTAAATCAAGCTGTAAATTACACATTATTTCGGTGATAATTTTTCTGACTATTATGTCATCTTGGCTTAAATTTATGCCGCGAGAGACGGGTAATTCGTCTTTATCTAAACTCGCATAATACTTATCGCGTGCTTTGTGATTTTGGCAATAGGAATCAAAAGTTTGCGATATTGCCGAAATTCCACAGGCGACAACATCACAATTGCTATAAGTTGAATAACCTTGAAAATTGCGGTAAAGCGTTCCTTGCTGTTGATGCTTTACTAAATCATCATCTCGATGGGCAAAATGGTCTAGTCCGATAAACTCGTAGTTATTATTAGTCAGCGTTTTGATAGTGTCTTCGAGGATTAAAAGTTTCTCTTCTTTGCTCGGTAACAAATCGGCATCTATTTGCTTTTGTGCTCCGAATAAATCGGGTAAATGCGCATAATTGAACACTGCCAATCTGTCAGGAGAAAGTTTGATTATTTTTTGCAAAGTCTCTTGAAACTCGTTTTTGTTCTGATGCGGAAGACCGTAAATTAAATCCATTGAAATTGAACGGTAATTTAACCCTCTTGCCTGTTTTACAAGCTGCGAAACTAACTCAAAACTTTGCACTCTATTGATACTTTTTTGCACCTGTTCATCAAAATCTTGAATGCCGAAACTAATACGATTAAAGCCTAATTTTCGCAAATGAGCTAAATAATCAAAATTAACGGTTCTCGGGTCTATTTCAATGGAGTATTCACCATCTTCAACTAAAACGAAATTTTCTTTTAGAAATTGCCAGATGTTTTCATAATCATCTTTGCTTAAAAATGTAGGTGTTCCACCGCCAAAATGTAGCTGTTGTAGTTTTCTTTTTTTACTGTCGATGTATTTTAATTGCAGTGTTAGTTCTTTTTTTAAGTATTTTAAGTATTCATCGGATTGAGTATGATTTTTGGTAATAATTTTATTGCAAGCGCAGTAATAGCAGACATGTTCGCAGAAGGGGATATGGATGTAGAGTGATAAATCGCGGTTTGTATTATTGCTGGCGATTAAGTCCGCAATTCGCTCTTTTTCGCTATATTTATCATTGAATTCAACCGCGGTGGGATACGATGTATATCTCGGTCCAGTCATTGCATATTTAGCAATTAAATCGGAATTAAAATAAGAGCATTGCATTTTGAATCTCTAATGTTCAATTAGTTGGCAATATAAAAATAATTTTCTTTGATTTCAAATTCTTTTATTTCTACGGTGTTTATTTCGCTGACGCGGGCAAATTTTACTCCCCCTTGTTTAATCCAATTTTTTAACTCTTCTAGTTTATTTTCTTCACCCTTGGCGATAATTTTTACTCTTCCATCGCTTAAATTTTCGACAAAACCGACTAAACCGAGCTTATTTGCTTTGATATTTGTTTGATAGCGAAATCCTACTCCTTGCACTCTTCCGCTGATTAAATATTCGATTGTTTTTTCCATAAATAAGCTTGTTATATAAATTGCAATAGTTCAGAAATATCGCTAATTTCAGCATCTGGTTCGGCGGGGAGATATTCTTTTTTTCCGTATCCGTAATTGGCAAAAATTATTTTACAATTTGCCCCTCTTGCTGCTAAAAAATCATTTTCGCTATCGCCGATCATCAGGGTGTTTTCAGGTTGGACTTGCATTTTTTCGCAAGCTAAAAGCAATAAATCGGGGTTTGGTTTTCTTTTTGGTAATGTATCGCCGCCGTGGATTGCGGTGAATAATTCAGCGATACCGAAATATTCCAATATTTTGCGGGCATTTTTTTCAGGTTTATTAGTTACTAATGATACCTGTAAGCCTTTTTTTATTATACTCTTTACGGTATTTTCCGTATTTGGAAATAGCACTGTTTTATCTAGTAAATGCTCGCTGTAATATTTTGCGTGTTCGGCGAGAGCTTCTTCTATTAGCTCTTCATTTTTACCCTCTCTGCTATCGGTTAAGGTGCGGTGAATGAGTGTCCGCATTCCGTCACCGATATAATTACGGATTTTTTCTATTGGTAATTCCTGCATTTGATACAAACGCCGCACGCGGTTAGCGGATGCGGCTAAATCTGGCAGAGAGTCAATTAAAGTGCCGTCAAGGTCAAAGATGACGGCAGAAATGTTTTGAATATTCATAATAATTTATAATTAGCGTTTTTATTCAAGCTTATTTTTTGGCTTTATTGACAACTTTATTTACAGCTTGATTTTGTGCTTCTACGGCTTGTTTGAAGTTCTTTTCGTCCATTTCGTATAAGGCACTTGCCCGACCGACCAATAAGGGATCTACCGCTCCGATTTTTTCTACATTTTTGCCTTCGTAATCAAGCTTATGCAAAACATAACGGATAGCGTTTAAGCGGGCTCTTTTTTTGCAATTTGATTTGACCACAATCCATGGGCTTTCTGGGATGTCGGTGTGATAGAACATTGCCTCTTTGGCAGCGGTGTAAGCCGACCATTTATCGACGGAAGCCTTATCCATCGGGCTTAATTTCCATTGTTTTAAGGGATCGCCTTCACGGGATTTGAAGCGGCGGCGTTGTTCGTCTTGGGAAACGGAAAACCAGAATTTGATTAAAGTGATACCACTTTGGGTTAAAAATCTTTCGATTTCAGGTGCTTGCAACATAAATCTTTCGTATTCCGCATCTGTGCAAAATCCCATTACTTTTTCTACTCCTGCGCGGTTATACCAAGAGCGGTCAAATAAAACGATTTCGCCTTTGGTTGGCAGATGTTGAATATATCTTTGGAAATACCACTGTCCGCGCTCCTGTTCGGTTGGTTTGTCGAGTGCAACGATTCTTGCGCCCCGCGGATTTAAGTGTTCCATAAATCTTTTAATTGTTCCACCTTTACCAGCGGCATCTCTCCCCTCGAAAAAAATCACCACTCTTTGTCCTGTTTCTTTGACCCATTTTTGTAATTTTAATAATTCAACTTGTAGATAATATTTTTGCTTTTCGTAGTTTTTACGGCTCATTCGGTTTTTGTATGGATAAACGCCTTCTCGCCAATTATCTACCAGTTCATCATCAGCTTTAATTCCAGTTTGAGCTACTACCGCTAGGGAATGTTTAGTTAAAACGGTTTGTAGAATTTGCAAATCATCAGGAGATACGCCGTCCAAGATGGCATCGAGATGTTCAGCCGCTGCTGCAGCTCCGTTTTTTCTTAAATCTTGTCTTAATGCATCTTGTAATTCGGTTTTACGGTATTCTTGGGCATTAGTGATTTGTTTAGCAATAGAATTTTCGGCTTTAACTTGGCTTAATTCTTCCGAATTTTCAGCCTGAATATTTTTACTCTCTTCGCTTTGTTTATTGCTAGTAGTGCTAGTTTTAGCTGGTTTAGCATAATTTTTTGCTTTATTCATTTTTCTATTCCTTGATGTTGTGAAAAATTAAGCTTAAAATATTAACCGCAGGGATTGATACCTTGCTCGCGTTCAGCTGCGCTTAAAGTGAAAATTTCGTAGCCAGTGGCGGTTACCGCTAGCATATGTTCCCATTGTGCAGATAGTGAGCGGTCGCGGGTTACGGCAGTCCAACCGTTTTGTAAGATTTTCATTTGATATTTGCCTGCATTTATCATCGGTTCGATGGTAAATGTCATACCTTCTTTTAAGACGATTTCTTCCGCGCCTTTACGGTAATAATGCAAAACTTGTGGTTCTTCGTGAAAGCCGCGTCCGATGCCGTGTCCGCAAAAATCTCGCACGACGGAAAATCTCTCTGCTTCGGCGAAGTTTTGAATTGCACGACCGATGTCAGCGAGTGTCGCACCAGGTTTAACTTCTTTAATGCCGAGCCACATTGCTTGATAAGTGGTATCGATTAAGCGTTTTGCGCTGATAGACGGTTCTCCGACGACATACATCCTGCTGCTATCGCCGTGAAATTCGTCTTTGATAACGGTTACATCAATATTGAGAATATCGCCGTTTTTGAGTTTTTTATCGTCGGGAATACCGTGGCAGATGACATGATTTACGGATATGCAAGTATGCTTGGGGTAGGGCGGATGTCCGTAGCCGAGACAGGCGGAAATACAGTCGCGAGATTTAATGTATTCGGCGCATAAATCGTCGAGATATTCGGTGGTTACTCCTGCTTTGACATATTCGCCGATAAAATCGAGCACATCGGCAGCAAGACGACCTGCAACTCGCATTTTTGCTAAATCTTCTTCTGATTTGATTGAAATTGCCATAGTTTGATTGTCTTTATGTATTGAAATTAAAAAAATTATTTTTAGCTTATTGATAAAATTATATTCAGCTTAATTTTGGCATTTCAAATTATTTTAATAAAACTATTTTTATTACTTTCAAGGAATTTTTAATGGCTTTACAGTGGATTTCTGCTGCGGAATATAAGGAAAGATTGTCGCCATTTTTATGGCAAAAAGTTCTTTTTTCTTATGTGGTGAGTGTTATTCCATTCATATTTTTATTACCGATAAGTTTTGCGGCATTGTTAATTCCCTCATTATTTATTAAGCACTATTGCATTAAAAATTCGCATTACAAAACTGGGCTCTTTGCTCTAATAATCGTATTTGTTTTATCAATTATTTTGGTTGCTCCGAATGTAATTAGTTTAGGAATTACGGTTAGTTTTGTCGGTTTATTATTACTTATGAGTTGTTGTAAGCTACTTGAAAGCCGTAATTTACGCGACACCAGAATTATTTTTCTCACTAATTCTACTTTGCAGCTTGGCGTTTTGATGTTTAGCCAAAGTTTTTTTGTTTTTTTATACACTTTATTTGCGATTGCGGTTAATTTTAATACCTTATCATTTATTACGCGGCGCAATTTTTCTCCTGAACGGCAAAAGATTAGCTTAAAAAATACGGGAAAATTTGTTTTTTTTGCACTACCTTTTACGATTTTGCTCTTTTTTGCCGTGCCGCGAATGAATCCGATTTGGGGTTTGCAGCGTGATTTAGGTGCGGGAATTACGGGATTGCCTGATGAAATGACGATGACAGGCTTATCCGAGCTGGTTCGTTCTGATGAAGTTGCGTTTCGGGTGCGTTTTGATGGGCAAATTCCGAATGCAAAATATCTTTATTGGCGCGGTCCTGTGCTGCATAACTTTGATGGTAAAACTTGGACGCATCGTGGTCGGCGTGAGTGGCAGGCGATGCGGGAGAGGTTAATTGTTGCGCACAACAGTCCTGAATTTAGCTACACCATCATTCCGAATAAGGCGGAAACTCCGTATATCACCGCGCTCAATATGCCCTATCAAAACTCCAACCGTTTATTTCTCGGCTCGGCGCATCAGCTGTGGAAACCGCCAGTGGTGCAGGGCGAGCAGAGATATAAATTCACTTCTGTTGGTAATTACTATTTGCAGGCGAGTGAGCTTGGGCGCGAAGAGCGGCGAGAAGCTTTGCATTTGCCGAGTTCGGATGCTTTTCGTCGCACACGGGAACTTGCTTTTGATTTATATGAAAAAGGCGGTCGGAATAAGGAAGGTTTTGCTCGCGAATTTATGAACTACATCCGCAATGAAGATTTTTATTACACCCTCGAACCATTTGAGGGTGCGGAAAATGTGGAAAACTTTCTTTTTACGGCGCGGGGCGGATTTTGTCAGCATTATGCGAATGCGATGGCGATAGCGGCGCGCACGGTCGGTATTCCCTCGCGAGTGATTTTGGGTTATCTCGGCGGAAGTGTTAATGCTATCGACGGTGAATTCCGCGTGCGGGAAGAAAATGCTCATGCTTGGGTCGAACTTTGGGACGAAGAATATGGCTGGACGATGTATGACCCAACCAGCGCGGTTAGTCCTTCGCGGGTGGAAAATGCGGGGCTGACGCAGGAAACGCTATCGGGCGGCGTAAATCAGCGTTCGATATCTTCGCGTTATGCGGAAAAATATCCGATTGTGGCGTATTTACGGGATTTCGGCGATGCCGCGCAGGCTTTCTGGCAAAACTGGGTGGTAAATCTCAATTCCGAACGGCAAGATGCATTTTTCGGTAGCTTTCAACGCTTCGGAATTAGTAAAAAAATGACGCAAGGTTTGTTGGTTTTTTTGGTGTTTTTGGGATTTATTCTGCTGATGCTGTTGTATCACCGTCGCCGTAGCGATGAGGCGCGGGATTTAATCGCAATTGCCTGCGCGCGCTTTTTGGCGAAATTGGAAAAATACGGCATAGCCAAAGAGCGCAAGATGAATTTTGCGGATTTTCTACGGCTACTCGGCGGACAAAATATCGCGAAAAATCCCCAAGATTGGCGGCAGGCGGCAGAAGTTTATGAAAATATCCGTTACCGCCCAGACAAAGCCGATATCGTCAGCGCAAAACAATATGTGCAGATGCTGAAAAAATTGCGGATAAATCGGCAAAACACATAAGGGTGTATCCAAATTTAGTTTTATTTCTACCCTCATCATCCTGAACGGAGCGAAGGATCTGCTGATAGAGATTTTTCGCCTACGGCTCAAAATGACGAATTTTTTATGCACACCCATAAAAAATATCTAACTATTTGAAATTTAAGGAAAAAAATAATGAATATCGACGAGCAATTAGCTTTAATTTCCCGCGGAGCAGAAGACTTTATCGGTCGCGAAGAATTGATTGAAAAACTCAAACAGGGCAAAAAATTACGCATCAAACTCGGTATGGACCCTACCGCGCCAGATTTACATTTTGGACATACCGTGGTTTTGAATAAATTGCGGCAGTTTCAGGATTTGGGTCATACGGTGATTTTTTTAGTCGGAGATTTCACCGCGCAAATCGGCGATCCGTCAGGTAAAAACGCTACTCGTCCGCCGCTTTCCAAAGAGCAAGTTTTGGAAAACGCCAAAACTTATAAAAATCAAGTATTCAAAATTTTGGATGAAGAAAAAACCGAAATTCGTTTCAATTCTGAATGGATGGACAAAATGACAGCGGTAGATATTGTCAAACTTACCGCAAAATACACCGTCGCCCGCATTTTGGAACGCGATGATTTCGCTAAACGCTACCGTGAAAACCGTCCGATTGCGATTCATGAATTTCTCTATCCGCTCACGCAAGCTTACGATTCAGTTGCTCTTGAAGCTGATGTTGAACTCGGCGGCACGGATCAGAAATTCAATTTATTAGTCGGTCGCGATATTCAGCGCGAATACGGTTTAAGTCCGCAAACCGTCATCACAATGCCAATTTTGGAAGGCTTGGACGGTGTGGCAAAAATGAGTAAATCGCTCGGCAATTACATCGGTATTTTTGAAGAGCCCAATGAGATGTTCGGAAAAATTATGTCGATTTCTGATGAATTGATGTGGCGTTGGTTTTTGTTGCTTTCTTTCCGTCAGCTGTCTGAAATCGAAGAGCTGAAAAAACAAGCCGCGGACGGTCGCAATCCGCGCGATATTAAATTCGAACTTGCTGACGAACTTATCAGCCGTTTTCATAGCAAAGAAGCGGCCGAAAGCGCAAAACAGGAATTTATCAACCGCTTTGCCAAAGGGGCGTTGCCAACGGATTTGCAGGAAGTTAGGCTAAATATCAGTTCAGCCGTGGCAATCACTAATCTCTTAAAAGATGCAGGACTGGTCGAGAGCACATCAGAAGCAATCCGTATGATTAAACAAGGTGCGGTGAAGATGAACGGAGAAAAAATCGCTAGTAAAGATTTGCAAATCGATAAAGGTGAAAATATCTTCCAAGTGGGAAAACGCAAAGTTGCCAAGGTGATTTTGCTGTAATTCTTCTGATTTATTTTTTATCTCTTTTATTTTCAAAATCAATCTCTTATTCTGAAAAAACCTCCCTGTTGGGAGGTTTTGAGTTCTATTTTTATCCTCGTCATCCTGAGCACAGCGAAGGATCTGTCGATAGAGATTTTTTGCCTACGGCTCAAAATGACGAACTTTTAGTTAGCTATCTTCTGATTTATTTTCGTATCTCTTATGCTTAAAAATTACCGTATAAGCAATAAAAAACCTCCCTGTTTGGAGGTTTTTTGTATAAGTTTTATATCTTCGCCAAAAAATATACCAACAACACAATCATTAAAACTATAACCCCCATAGTTCCCCAATGTTGTGGAGAATTGCGACTTTCTGCGAACAATCTTTTTATTCCGCCGCGTTTGTTTTGCATATAAAGAAGAAAAACGACAAATCCCGCTAATGAAATCGCCGTCATAATTGTGTTGCTAGAGTCCATTATTGATCTCCTCTATTTGCGGAATTGGCGGTAAAAAGCTCTTCGGCAGCGGCATAAATATCGAAATTGCCGCCATTTTCTTTTGAGGCTTGCAGTTTTTTAATGATGCGGGATAGTTTTTCCACTTTGCTATCAAAATCTTCACTGTCTGGTGTTAAATATTCCCCATCTGCCTTGGGCAAAATGATATTTAACGCCAAAATATCACCACTGTCATCGCGATTTATATTAGTTTCGATGTTTTCCCAATCAACTGGAATATATTTCCGAACGACTTCTAATATTTCTACTTTCAACTTGCGCATATAGGGCGGTTCGTCGGTCGTAGTTGAGATACGGTCAGCTCTTTGATGCGCAACGGTAATCAGTAATCGTTCTTTGGCAAGTTTTGCATTTGCGCGGTTAGTTTTATTTTTGAATAAACCAAACATAATTAAGCTCCAAATAAACGACCGAAAATATTTTTCTTTTTCACTTCTAAAAAGCGGTGCTCGATATCCTTGCCGAGCATTCTTCCGACTAAATCGCTGTATGCCTGTCCTGCAATGCTTTCTTCTAGCAAAATTACGGGTTCTCCTTGATTTGATGCGGTTAAGACGCTTTGATCTTCGGGAATTACGCCCAGTAGTTTGATAGACAAAATATCGATGACATCTTGCACGGAGAGCATTTCACCATTAGCTACTCTTTGCGGGTTATATCTAGTGATAACGAGATGCTCTTTTACGGGCTCTTGTTCTAATTCTGCACGGCGCGATTTGCTAGACAAAATCCCCAAAATGCGGTCGCTGTCGCGCACCGAGGAAACTTCGGGATTGGTGGTGATGATTGCTTCATCGGCAAAATAGAGAGCCATTAAAGCACCGTGTTCTATGCCAGCGGGCGAGTCGCAAATGATGTATTCGAAGTCCATTTTTTTTAGTTCTTCGAGCACTTTTTCTACCCCCTCTTTGCTTAAAGCATCTTTATCGCGAGTTTGTGATGCGGGAAGAATAGAAAGATTTTCGATATTTTTATCTTTAATTAAAGCCTGACTTAATTTTGCTTCACCGTTTATGACATTGATAAAGTCATAAACAACTCTTCTTTCAACGCCCATAATTAAATCAAGATTACGCAAACCGACATCGAAATCGATTACTGCGGTTTTGTGTCCTTTTTGTGCTAGACCAGTAGCGACGCTTGCGGCGGTGGTGGTTTTACCAACTCCGCCTTTTCCAGAGGTTACAACGATTATTTTGCTCATTTATTTTTCTCTCTAATTGCAAAAAGTTTTAAGTTGAATGTAAAAAAATATGGGGATTTGATGATAAAAATATTAGCTGATGCGGTAATTTTTTTTATCTCTTTGCGGTAAATTTAGAGTTAAATTACCGTTAGGATGTGTCTAAAAATTCGTCATTTTGAGCCGTAGGCGAAAAATCTCTATCGGCAGATCCCTCGCTGCGCTCAGGATGACGAAATAAGACGAAATAAAAATAGAACTAACCCTAAATTTAGATGCGCCCGTTAATCATATTTTGGTAAATTGCATTGTTTCATCTTTATTCAAGCTAACTAGGCAATTTTTTCTACCGCGATGTGCTTCAAGCTGTTCCATAGTTTGATAATTCCCTGCAATTGATACTAACTCGCAGGCGAATTCGGTAGCAAAGATATGTGCGGTTAATTCGCCAGAGTTGCCCGCAAAAGCTCTGCCGCGCAGAGTTCCTAATACATAAATATTACCGTCAGCGATTATTTCAGCCCCAGCACTTACCGTTCCGATGATGGTTAAATCACCATCTGATGAAATTTGCTGCCCCGAACGGACATTACCGTTAAAAATTTTGTTATTTGCGAAACATTCCTTGCGCGGTATAGCAGCGAGCGTTTTTTCTTCGGTATCGGTTTCTTTGGCTTCTTGGGGTTCTTCAATTGCGCTAACCGCGGGCATATCGAGATTGGGAATAACGGTTTTACGGTGTCCAGGTGAAAAAACAATATCCATCAAGCCAGCTTTGTTGATGTATTTGCTATCACAATCGCAACCGCTCACCCCGATTAAATGCAAAGAATGTCGCTCAAAACATTGCCGTAAATCAATTAGCCATTTTTGCTCAATCATTGTGAGTGCGCTTAAATCGGCGACGATTGGCCAATTTTGCAAAATGGAAGAGGGACTGGCAGCTTGTTTGGCGAGCAGAGCAAGACCTAATTTTTCGAGATCTTTGTCGGCAAGAGAAAGAGATATAACTGGAAGAGATTGGCTGTGTAAATCGATGTCGGGAGTCATATGCGGCTCGTAAAAAAATTGGCAATGATACGGATTATTGCTGTATGAATAAAAAAATCCGCTCTGAAATAAGAGCGGAAAGTTTTAGAAGGACAAGTTATAAAAACCGTAGAAATGAGCTATTGGTTCGTGCCGTTGGGGATTTGATTGCCGCCTCCGAAGTTGCTGTTCGGACGCTGCATTTGATTAAAACCGCCGTTGTTTGGCTGATTTTGCGGCGGAATGAAATTGCCTTGCGGCTGATTTCCCTGATTGCCGAAATTACCTTGCGGAGCTTGCGGACGGTTAGGTTGCCCGAAATTACCTTGTGGAGCTTGCGGACGGTTAGGTTGCCCGAAATTACCTTGTGGAGCTTGCGGACGGTTTTGTTGTTGTCCGCCCCATCTTTGCGGTGCGTGTGGATGTTGCATCACTGGCGGACGATTGCCTTGCGGGCGAAAATGATTTTTCGGCGATTGCGGCACAAATCCGCGTTGATGCGCTGGTAGCGGACGATTACCTTGTGGTGCAAAACCTCTTTGTGGCGCGTAATGCGGTGCAGGTCGATGTTGCGGCGGCGGCAGCGGACGATGACCTTGCGGTGCAAAACCTCTTTGTGGCGCGTGATGACGCGGAGGCGGTGCGTGATGGCGTGGCGGAGCAGGTTGATGTTGCGAATGATGCGTAGTAAAACCGACTTGTGGCGGCGGACGATGATCTTGCGCACTGGCAATACCGATGCTGGCAGAGAGCAGGGCGGATACCGCGAGATATTTCATTTTCGTATTCATAAAAAATTCCTTTTCCATCAAGAAGGTTTGTGGAATTGCTCCACAAACCGTTTTTTAGTTAGTGATGATGCGGTGGCGGCGGAGGTGGATTTCTGTGTTGCTGTTGAAATCTCTGCGCTCCGTTACCCATACTTGGTCTTGGTGACGGCATCGTATGACCTAATCTTCCGTGATTAACAGGTGGTGTGTGATGCGGCGCAAAACCTCTTGGCGGATGCGGCGCGTTATGGCGCGGCAGCTGCGGATGCGGAGAAAAATGACGCGGTGGAGGTGGTGGCGCGTGATGACGCGGTGGCGGTGGAGCAGGGTGTAGTCTGCGCCAACGACGCATATCTTCAATCCGTTGCACACGGTAATGACGCGGCGGAGTCCAGCCATAAGGCATACGGTTGTAATACTCATCGTAGTAGTAACCGTCGGATAAATTCAAATAAATCAAGCCAGCAGCTGCGGTTGCAATCAAAATCGCAGCAGCCGCTTCGTCTCTGGCATAAGCATTACCTGCTGGATTATTTCCAGCGGTTGTACCAAACATTAAGCCAGCTGCTAAAAGCAAAGAGACAGTCTTTTTCATAATTTTCTCCTTAAATATTTAAGAAGTTGGAGTGAAAGAGGTTTAACGCCGCTCAACAGGTCCTTTATACATTTTCACGGAGGCACGCGGCGGATGTGGCACGGAATTGCCGCCTTGATATTTACCTTTCCTGTGATGCGCTGGTTTTCTAGCGATATGTTTTTTGCTGTGTTTGCTAGATGAACCCATTCTTTTTACCGTGGTGTATTTGTTAGGACGGTAAAAAGGCGGTAATAGGTTGTGATGATTGTCGTAATACCGACCAGTATGCGGATTGAAATACACAACTTGATGACGGTAAAACTTCTTTGCCTGCGCTTCTTGTGCAGTTAATGCTGACAGGGTTGTCATACTGAAAGCGGCAATTGCAATACTTAAAATCATCTTTTTCATAAATATTCCTAATATGAAGACTGTTACTAAATTCTTACGAAATCCGATTAGAACCCGTTCATAATGTTTAAGACTTAAACGGTCTCGATATCCTCGAAAAGCTCGGATTGCTCGAAACTACCTGATATCCGAGCCACCACCAGTTCTGCCTGGAGTGCCTGATGATTGTTCGGATCCCCCACAGCCAGGTCTAAACAAGAATTCTGGTTTCCAACAATCGTGAGCTAGGTTGTCGTTGAGTCGGTTGTGGCTTTGGCTTTGGTTTTGGCTTCGGTTGTGGCTTTGGGTTGGTTTTTGAAATTCATATGCTTGAATTGGAGCTTCATAAATTGACACAGAAGCGAGCGGCGGATTTGGCACGGAATTGCCGCCTTGATATCTGCCTTTGTTTCTACGCGTATGCTTTTTAGTGGCATATCTCTTGCTGTGTTTACTTTTTACCGTGCTGTGTTTGTGTGGACGGTACACCTTCTTTGCCTGTGCTTCTTGTGCTGTTAAAACTGACAGGGTTGTCATACTGAAAGCGGCAATTGCAATACTCAAAATCATCTTCTTCATAAATATTTCCTGATACTGAAAGACTGTTATTCAAAATTTCCACAAAATTCACGCAAAACACGATTAGAAGCCGTGCATCCGAACTGATGATTGCGGCGGATTCGGCGGATTTTCGTTCTCATGGATATGCGGGCGTGGTTTTGGTTTTTGCTTGCTATTCGCCTGCTTGATATGAGCTTGTTGGCGCAATGGTTTGATGTTATTGACCCGTTTTACGCGCGTGAATTTGTTTGGTTTATAACCTTTGGGTAATGGTTGATAACTTGCGTTGTAGTAACGACCAGTTTTTAGTTCTAAATAAACCACTTGTCCCTTTGCTACGGGTTTTGCTTCACTAGGTAAAGCAGTGAACGCAGCAGTAGCGACAAATCCAATTGCTGCAAGTGCGAGAGTTAAAACTGTTTTTTTCATTGTTTTTTCCTTAAATATCAATGTTTTTCGAGTGGTTCTGCCGATAAATAGCGTGTTTTTTATCGGCAGATGCCTTTATTTAATGTTTAGGTGGCGGCGGTGGAACTACACCTTTTGGCGGAGGTGGAGGATTACCGTGCGCTGGTGGTGGATTAGCTCCTTTCGGTGGTGGTGGCATTGCTCCTTTTGGTGGAGGTGGCGGAGGATTAGCACCTTTCGCTGGCGGTGGGACTACACCTTTTGGCGGAGGCGGCGGCGGATTATGTTTGCCGTTTTTTGCGTGCGGAGGAATTGGATGATGGCGACGATGCAAACGCATATCTTGCACATGATTTACCTTGTAATGTTTAGGTGGTTTGTAACCGTGCGGTAAGCGGTTGTAGTTTTCGTCGTAGTAGTAACCGTCCTGTTGGCTGAAATAAACGATTGCGCCCGCGATAACCGCATTGGTTAAACGACTGTTATCAGCATTGGCAACCATCGGGCTAATAGCAGCAGTAGCAAAGATTGCACAAACTGCAAGTGATAAACAAGATTTTTTCATTTCGTTACTCCTGATTTGATATTGAGACTGAATGAAATACCGCATTTATGGCGGCAAACCTTTTATCCAAATTTTTACGGACAAAAGTGATTGTAAAACTAAAACGAGTTTGTAAAGCACTCATCGCATTTTTCTTTTGGCAGAAAAGCTACAAAAAGTGCTTTTTGCGTAGTGTTTTTGCAACAAGACTTTGTGAAAAGCGCATCGGACAAGGAATTTGAAAAAGCGGTATTGGAAAAAGATTAGGCGATTTATTGCGCTTTATTCCAATTTTGCGCAAGCTTTATTCGAAATTTCGTGGAATTTAGCAAATTAGAATTTGGCTTTATTTGGCGGTTTGACCGCTTTTCTATGTCATCAGATAAAGAATTATGAAAAAACAGATAAATAAATTTCTCAACTTTTTTGAAAACCTCACTCAAGCTTTTCCTGTTTATCACAACGAAGAGCCACCGAAAACGCTCTGGGCTTTTTGCCGTTATTACAGTCGTGGATTTGGTTTGCCGCTAGTGCTCTTGGCGATTTTTTCTTTCTTTCGTTCGGTGTTGGAAGTTTCGATTTTTGGTTTTTTGAATGAAATCGTAACGATGCTTTCCTCTGCTAATCGCGAGAGTTTTTTTGTGGATAACAAATGGCAGCTTGCTTTGATGACCGCGGTTTTACTCATATTTTTACCGCTTGCCAATGCTGGTTCATCATTACTTCGCAATCAATGTTTGATGGGAAATTTTCCGATGTCGATTCGCTGGCGGGCGCATTCGCATTTGCTCACTCAAAGTTTGGCTTTTTATCAAGATGAATTTGCGGGAAGAATTGCGGCGAAGGTGATGCAGACCGCTTTGGCAATTCGTGAGTTGATAACTAAAAGTGTGGATTTATTTGTTTATATCGCGGTTTATTTGCTATCGATGTTTGTGCTTATCGGTTCGGTAAGCGGTGTATTGCTTATTCCCGTGATTATTTGGTTTTTGCTTTACTGCTATTTGCAGATTTATTTTGTGCCGAAATTGAAGAAGGTTTCGCAGGAGCAAGCCAATGCCCGTTCGACGATGACAGGACGGATTACCGATGCTTATACCAATATTTCTACCGTCAAGCTATTTGCTCATACCAAGCGCGAGAGCGACTACGCCCGCGATTCGATGAATGATTTTATGGATACGGTTTATCGGCAATTCCGTCTGGTTACGGGGCTTAATGTCTGTATGCAGTCATTGAATTTCTTTTTACTTTTCACCTTGACCGCGACGGCGGTGGTTTTGTGGTCGCGGGATATGGCGGAAGTTGGAGTTGTGGCGATGTCGGTTGCGCTTGCGATGCGCTTAAACGGTATGTCGCAGTGGATTTTGTGGGAAGTAAGCAGTATGTTCGAGCAAATCGGCACCACGATTGACGGTATGAACACTCTTTCTTTACCGAAAACCGTGCAGGACAAGGCTAATGCCCAAGATTTGATTATCAAAAACGGCGAGATTAAATTCGAAAATGTCTGCTTTGCTTACAAGCGCAATTCCCGCTCGAAAACGCCCGAGGCAGAAAAAGCAATCAAACGCTTGGCGGTTATCAATAACTTAAATTTGACGATAAAACCTGGTGAAAAAATCGGTTTAGTCGGTAGAAGCGGCGCAGGAAAATCGACTTTGGTGAATGTGCTCCTGCGTTTTTACGATTTGGAAAGCGGAAAAATCACCATCGACGGTCAAAATATTGCCGAACTCAAACAAGATTCGCTGCGTCGCCATATTGCGATGGTTACGCAAGACACTTCGCTGTTGCATCGTAGCGTCCGCGACAATATTCTTTATGGCAAACCCGATGCGAGCGAAGAAGAATTACGACGCGCAATCGAGCAATCGGAGGCAGCTGAATTTATCGAACATTTATCTGATCCGCAAGGCAATGTTGGATTAGATGCGCAAGTTGGTGAGCGAGGGGTGAAATTATCAGGCGGACAACGGCAGAGAATTGCCATCGCCCGAGTTTTACTTAAAGACGCACCGATTTTGATTTTGGACGAAGCGACATCGGCACTCGATAGCGAAGTTGAAGCAGCAATTCAGGAAAGCTTAAACCGCTTGATGGACGGTAAAACCGTAATCGCGATTGCCCACCGTCTTTCGACGATTGCGGCGATGGATAGATTGATTGTGCTTGACGGCGGTCAAATTGCCGAAGAGGGAACGCACGCCGAATTGCTCGCTAAAAACGGTATTTATGCCAAACTCTGGTCGCGGCAAACGGGCGGATATTTGGGGGATTTGGATTAAAGACTTATGCGGATTAAGTTAGTGGAGCTATCTAAATTTAGGGTTAGTTTTGTCTTTTACTCTCGTCATCCTGAACGCGGTGAAGGATATGCCGATAGAGATTTTTCGCCTATGGCTCAAAATGACGAATTTCGTAGATACGCCATTGAATAAGAAGTCCGCTTGATAGCTTTTATAATCCCGCGGTTTTCTAAATTATCAATTTCTCATTACCAATAATTTTTTCAATAAATCAAGAGTTATTTATGTTGCAAAAGCTTGTTTCTTGTATTCATTCCCAGCTGACTGATAAATCAATTCACCGTATTTCACTTGCTTGTTTAGCACTTTGGTCTTCTTTTTGTTATGCCGAACAATTTAAGGTTGATGACATTCGTGTTGAAGGCTTACAAAGAGTTTCTGCGGGCACGGTTTTTAATTATTTACCCGTAAAAACAGGGCAAACATTTGACACTAATGCTAGTCAGCAAGTGGTCTCCGAGCTTTTTGCGACTAAATTGTTCTCTGATATCAAATTGGCTCGCGATGGCAATACGCTGGTGGTGCAAGTTACGGAATTTCCTGTTATCAACGAAATTCAGCTCAAAGGTAATTCAGGACTGCCTACTTCGGCAATAAAAGAAGCGTTTAGCAAGGCAGGATTTGCAGAAGGTCAGCCGTTTAATCCTGCAATGCAGCAAGAAATGACTAATCAGCTTTATCAGCAATATCACGCAACCAGCAAATTCCAAGTTGAAATCAATTCCAAAATCGAAACTTTGCCGCGTGGTCGGATAAATGTAATTTTTGATATCAAAGAAGGTAAAACGGGAAAAATTAAAGCGATAAATTTCGTCGGTAACCACGCTTATTCCGACGAACAATTGCGCAAACAGCTTGACACTTCGGAAGCGGGGATGTTTTCGATGTTTAGCAAAAACAGCCAAATTAACGGAGAAAGAATGCAGGCGGATTACGACCGCCTCGCTGATTTTTATCAAGACCGTGGTTTTATCGATTTCCAAATAAATTCGGTGCAAACTTCGCTTAATGACGATAAAACCGAAGCGTATTTGACAATAAATATGACCGAGGGTAATCCTTATACCTTCACGGGTTACAAAATTTCTGGTAATACGATTGTGAGTGAGGAGGAATTGCAGAAGTTCGTCAAACTCAAAGCTGGCGATACCTACAATCGCGGACAATTGCGAGAAGCAATCGAGAAAATGCAAAATCGCTTGGCTGATGAAGGTTATGCCAAAGCGCAAGTGGAAGCTGTTCCTGATATTGACCGTTTAACTCGGCAAATTTTTATCAATTTAGTTGTCAATCCAGGTGAGCGTTATACCGTGCGGCGGATTGAATTTACGGGTAATAGCAAGTCTTATGACAGCGTTTTGCGTCGTGAGATGCGCCAGCAGGAAATGGCTCCTTATTCTGCTTCTGATATTGAGCGTTCGGAACAGAGATTGCGTCGCTTGCCGCAAATTGAAAATATCGATAAAACCTTGCGTCCCGTGGAAGGACATTCTGACCAAGTCGATTTGGTTTATACGGTTACCGAACGGGCAACTTCCTACATTCAAGGCGGTGTCGGTTACGGTGATAGCAGCGGAATGATGTTTACGCTGGAATATAACGACGACAACTTCTTCGGCACGGGAAATCGTTTTGCGGCGAATTTTGGTAAGTCATCGTCTTCTGATTCTTATGGTTTGAGTTTTACTAATCCTTATTTCACTGATAGTGGTGTATCAGCAACGGTTGCGCTTAATTTCAGTAAGCAAAACTATGACAAAGAAGATTTTTCCGATTGGACTGCTGATAACGCTTCACTAATGCTGACTTTCGGTTATCCGATTTCTGAATATCAAAAAATCTTTTTCGGTGGTGGTTTCCGTCAAATCAAGATTAAGACTGGATACGATGTGGCAGAAGAGATTCAAGATTACATCGATCTTAATGGCAACAAATTCCAAGAAATTCCGCTTACGGCTTCTTGGGTGCGTGATACAACCGATTCGGCATATTTACCGACCAAAGGCTCGCGCAATTCATTGAGTTTGGAAGCGGTGCCTGCGGTGGATAAAAAATATTACCGCGTGGATTATTCGAACAAAATCTATTTTTCTAGCGAAAAAACTGGCTCATTGGTGTTGGGCTTGCACGGTGATATTGGTTACGGTGATAGTTTTAGTAGTGCTGATGATGGTTTGCCGTTTTACCGTCGTTATTACGCTGGCGGTATCAGCACAATTCGCGGTTATGAACACGGTTCAGTTGGTCCGAAATATATCAACGGCGACTATGCGGGCGGTGATTTTCGGGTTACTGGCGGTGCGGAATTGATGATGCCTGTTTCGTTTAATAAGCGTAGCGATAACTTCCGCGTGGGATTGTTTGTTGATGCGGGTAATGTTTGGAGTAGAGCGGGAGATTTTGACGCGGGAGATTTCCGTTATTCAGGTGGTGCGTTTATCAATTGGCTATCACCGATTGGACCGCTTAATTTAAGTTACGGCGTTCCGCTTAATTCCAAAGAAGGCGACGAAAGAGAGTCGTTTCAATTCACAATTGGATCTAGTTTCTGATGAAAAATATTTTCAAAATTACGGCGGCGGCATTGTCCGCCGCTTATTTTTTACTTTCTGCTGATTTGCTTTATGCCGCAGATACCAAGCGCGATATTTCTCGTGAAAAAAGTTTTGCGGAGGTAAATGCGCCAGAAGTCGCGCAAATTGATACAAATAAAGACAAATCATTGGCAGATGTGGATGTTATGTCTAAAAATCCGCTGGCTGATTTAGAAAAAAATATGCAGCCTTTGTTTCTTAATCCAGAAAAAATCGGCAATTTGCAGGTTGGATTTGTCAATTTCCGCCGAATTATGTCGAATATTCCTGCGCTGGAAGAAATTAGGAATAACTTAAATATTGAATTTGCTGCTGAAAATCAGGAAATTTTGCGTTTGCAGAAAGAGTTAGAACAATTAGAACGAATGGCAAAAAATAATCCTGATGATGAAGTGATGATTAGAAAAATTATCAATTTAGAGCGGCAAATTGCAAGACAGGAGGCAGCGTATCGGGAAAATTTCAGCCTGCGTCGCAATGAGGAAATTGCCAAATTGCAGCAAATGATTTTGGAAGAAGTGATTGTGCTTGCCAAAGAAAAAGGCTTCGACATCATTTTGAATGACAACGCCGTGCTTTATGTTTCTGAAAAGGCGGATTTGTCGAAAATGGTGCTGGACAGATTTATGCAAAAGCAAAACAAAGTTAAACAAAAGGAAGACGAATAATGACAAAATTTTCAATTACGGCAGAAGAAATTGCCAGTTTAGTGCGCGGCAAATTAGTGGGTGCAAACTGCACTGTGAATTCAGTAGGCACATTAGAGCGCGGCGACGCACAAGCGGTTGGTTTTTTTGCGGGCGGTAAATATCGTGAGCAGATTAAAGATAGTAACTTGGCTTTACTTATTACCAGCGAGAAAATTGCAGCAGATGAGTGGCAGGGTAGTCAAATTATTGTTGAAAACGCGCGCGTTGCTTGGCGAATTTTGACCGAAGTTTTTGAGAGAGAAAGAAATAAAAACCGCGAGCAATACGGCATTTCGGATAAAGCAATAATCAGTCCGACGGCGAAAATTGCGGCAAATGCGGAAATTGCAGCTGGCGTTGTAATTGAAAGCGAGGCGGAAATTGGTGCAAATAGCAGAATTGAGCCGCAGGCATATATTGCAAAAGGTGTGAAAATTGGGGAAAACTGCCGTATCGGTGCGGGAGTGAGAATTCTCTCGGGCACGAAAATTGGCAATAACTGCAATATTTTGAGTAATGCGGTGATTGGTGAGCGCGGTTTCGGTAATAGTTTTGAAAATGGTCGTTGGATTGCGCTGCCACAGCTTGGCGGTGTGCTTATCGGTAATGATGTTGAAATCGGTGCGGGCACGATGGTGGATCGCGGTGCGGTTGGCGATACGATTATTTCCGACGGTGTCAAGCTCGACAATCTTATTCAAGTTGCCCACAATGTGGAAATTGGCGCGCATACGGCGATTGCAGGTTGCACGGTGATTGCGGGCTCGGTAAAAATTGGGGCATATTGCGTAATTGGCGGCGCGGTGGTGATTAACGGTCATATTTCTATTTGCGATAAAGCCGTAATCCACGGGCATTCGTCAATTGCAAAATCGATAAATAAAGCTGGTGCTTACGGTTCATATTTTCCCGCAATGCCAGATCGCGAGTGGAAGCGTTTTTTGGTTAATCTTAAAAATATTGCGACACGCAAGTCGGCTTAATTTTTTCGGGCACATCTAAATTTATGGTTAGTTCTATTTTTTTACTCTCGTCATCCTGAGCGCAGCGAAGGATCTGCTGATAGAGATTTTTCACCTACGGCTCAAAATGACGAATTGTTAGATATGCCCTTTCGAAAACATTCGGGGCTTGAATATTTTCATTTTTGCTAAACTCAAAGCTCTTTTAACAGTCAAATCAAGGAAATTTATATGGCAAATATCGGTATCGTTTTTGGAACGAATAATGTTGATTCTCAAACTGTTGCGGAAAAAATCGCGGCAAATTTTGACAGTGATTTGTTGAATGCGAAGGAATTAACCGTTGATTTTTTGAACAATCACGAAAAACTCATTTTTGTTGCTTCAACTCATAAATACGGCGAATTGCAACAAGATTTCAAGGCTAAATTAGATGTTGTAGCAGAAGCGGATTTGAAAGGAAAAACTCTTGCTTTGGCAGGTTTAGGCGGATTAGAAAAACATCCTGATACATTTTGCGACGGTTTAGTGGAATTTTTACCTGTTATTCGTGGTGCAAAATTGGTTGGTGCTTATGAAAATCCAGGTTATAAATTTGAAAATTCTCTTTCATTGATTAACGGTAAATTTGTTGGTTTTGTAGTTGATATTCACTCGGATAATGAATGGGAACAAAAATTGGGCTCTTGGGTTTCTTCTATAAAATCAGAGTTCTAATTACTATTTATATTATTAAACGGCGCATTATTTGCGCTGTTTTTTTATACTCTTAATGCTTTTTCAAGGTGAGAAATATGTCGGAAAATTCGCAAAATCATTGGTTGAAGTTTATATTAAATCCCAGCTTGTTAATTTGTATTTTGACCATTCCAGCTGTGTTCTGGACTGCTAAAACTTACGGTGGATCGCA
Organism: Cardiobacteriaceae bacterium; assembly: GCA_017484165.1. Taxonomy (GTDB): domain Bacteria; phylum Pseudomonadota; class Gammaproteobacteria; order Cardiobacteriales; family Cardiobacteriaceae; genus RGIG9182. Next base: position 45,053 of record JAFUTP010000017.1, read on the forward strand.
GGCGGTGATTGTTATTTTGGTAGCTTTAATTCTTTATATTTTGCTTTCTTGGTATACGAGCACGCGTCCAGTTGCTTATAACCGACCTGCTATTTGTATGTGGGATATAGCCTCCGATGTTTTTGCTTACACTGTTAATACTATTTTTTGCGTTGTTTGGGTATTTTGTGCGAAGGATTTTTTACCCCCTTCGGAGAATATTTCACTTTATTATTTCATCATTCTCGGCTTTCTAATTTTGATGAATATTGCGACTTTAATTGAGATGATGTTTAGCATCTTTAATTCCCTTAGAGCAATGTATTTAATCAATCCTGTCCATATTTCTAAAAATTAGATAATTATTTTTTCCTTAATATTTCAACGATATGTCTAGAAATTCAACTCCTCGCGCTAATAATTCCAGTGAATTTACAGGACGCAAAAAAAGTCCTACAAATAACCGTAAAAACAACACAAATAATCGCAATATCAATACAAATGAACACATAAAACAGGGGGAAGATGGCGTTCGTCTGCATAAATTTTTGGCGGATTTGGGTTATGGCTCACGGCGCGAGATAGAGACGAAAATTCTGGCGGGACGGATAAAAATTGCGGGCAGAGTTGCGACTATCGGGGAAAAAGTAACGGGGCGCGAGAAAATAACCATTGATTCCAAACCGATTTTCCGTCGTCGTCAAAATGCTAGCGATGCTACGAAAGTTCTGATTTATCACAAACCCGTCGGAGAAATTTGTGCGCGTAAAGATCCCCAAAACCGTCCGACAGTGTTTGATAATTTACCGAAATTGCGCGGCAGACGCTGGATTGCTATCGGCAGACTTGATTTCAACACGAGCGGCTTGCTGCTTTTTACCGATAACGGCGAGCTTGCCAACGATTTGATGCATCCGAAAAATGAAATCCAACGGCAATATTGGGTGCGGGTGCAGGGGAAAGTTAGCAGTAGTGCTTTGGAAAAATTACTCTCTGGGGTGGAGTTAGAAGACGGTATGGCGCGTTTTGAGCAGATTGTGGCACTTAAAAATCTGCAAACAGAAGACGAGGAAGAGGATGTGCAAAACCGTTATTTTTCCGTGTCCTTGCGGGAGGGAAGAAATCGCGAGGTGCGCAGACTTTGGGAGGCGGTTGGCTGCCAAGTGAGCCGTTTGAAGCGGATTAAATTTGCCAATATCGAACTACCGCGTGCGCTTTCAGCTGGAAAATCACGACTTGCAACGGCGCAGGAAATTTCTGGTTTATATAAATTGCTTAAATCTTGACGGCACTAATACACATTTCAGAGGCAGAAATGTCAGAAGAAAAACAAGCAAATTGCGAACAAAATTGTTCTTGTGCGGATAAAAAACCGCCGCAAAAGTCGGAAAAAATAAAACCAGAAATTTATATTTCAAGCTCGGAAAATAATCAAGATAAAGCAAAAATACGGCAAAAGGGGGCAGAAAAATTGCGTCGTTTGGCGCAAATTTCGCAAAATCAAAATGCCGAAAGACTGCCGAAACCGACTTGGATACGGGCAAAATTGCCTGCTGGCGAAGCGGTGGACAATATGAAGGCGATAATGCGTTCGCACCGTTTGCACAGCGTTTGCGAGGAGGCAAGTTGCCCGAATTTAGGTGAATGTTTTCGTGCTGGTAGCGCATCTTTTATGATTTTGGGGGATATTTGCACTCGTCGCTGTCCGTTTTGCGATGTGGCACACGGTCGGCCATTGCCGCCTGATGCTGATGAACCGCAAAATCTTGCCGCGACGGTTGCTGACTTACATCTTGCACACATTGTCATTACATCTGTCGATCGCGATGATTTGCCTGACGGCGGAGCAGGGCATTTTGCTGCCTGCATTCGGGAAATTCGTAAATCGGCACCGCGCACGAGTATCGAAATTCTCACTCCTGATTTTCGTGGCTGTGAGGAGCAGGCAATTGAAATTCTTGTCCGCGATGCGCCCGATGTTTTTAATCATAATTTAGAAACTATTCCGCGTTTTTATTCCTTGGTGCGACCAGGTGCAGATTATCAAAAATCGCTTAACTTGTTGAATAATTATAAAAAACAAGTTATAGAAAAAGATGGAAAAAAGACTATAAGTAAGTCTGGTTTGATGGTAGGATTAGGCGAAGAGTTGGAAGAAATTTATGCGGTGATGGAAGATTTACGGGCAAATAGTGTGGATATGCTTACCGTTGGACAATATTTATCGCCGTCAAAATATCATTTGCCCGTAAAAAAATATTACAGTCCCGAAGAGTTTGCAGAAATTGCCGCAACGGGGAAGAAAATGGGCTTTCGACATACGGCTGCTGCTCCGCTGGTGCGTTCCTCTTATTTTGCGGATAAATCAGCACAAGAGCTGCTTTAATTTGCATCGACAGTGCAATAATTTTATTTGTATAGTGTAATTTTTTATAGCGAAATAGAACTAATGGCTAAAATTTTTCAAATGCCGCCCGAACTTATCAATCAAATTACGGCGGGAGAAGTTGTAGAAAGACCAGCAAGCGTGGTGAAAGAACTCTTGGAAAATTCCCTTGATGCTGGGGCGACGGAAATTGCTTTGGAAATTGAAAATGGCGGCAGCAGCTTGATTTCCATACGAGATAACGGCTCGGGGATTGATAAGGAGGATTTGCCGCTTGCTTTTTCCACCCATGCAACTAGCAAAATTCGCTCTTTTGAGGATTTGGAGCAAGTGCTGACCTTGGGATTTCGCGGTGAAGCATTACCAAGTATTGCATCTGTCTCACAAACGACCTTGATTTCGCGCACGCAAAATGCCGAACATGCTTGGAAAATTCAGCCTTTTATTGATTTGAGCGTATCCGCTGCCGCGCATCCAGTCGGCACAACGGTTGAGGTGCGTGATTTGTTTTACAACACGCCCGCACGCAAAAAATTCTTAAAAAGTGAAAGAACTGAACGGCAGCATATTCAACAGTTTGTGGAACGGCTTGCTTTGTCGAAAGATAATATTTTTATTACTTTCAATAATCAAAAAGCATTAGGCGGTAAAACACTTGAAGAGAGAATTGCTTGTATTCTCGGGAATGAATTTTTAGAGCAGGCAGTTCCACTTTTTGCGGAAAATGATATGGAAGAAGGAAAAATAAAAATTTCAGGTTATATCGGTTTGCCGACTTTTAATTCCGCTAATACCGATAAGCAATATTGCTATATCAACGGCAGAATTATTCGCGATAAATTGATTACGCATGCGGTAAAACAAAGCTATCTCGATATGCTCTATCACGGACGGCAACCGATTTTCGCGCTTTGGATTGATATGCCACCTGAATTGGTTGATGTGAATGCTCATCCGCAAAAATATGAGGTTCGTTTCCGTGATTCTAGACTTTGCCACGACTTTATTTACGCTGCAATTAAAGGTGCTTTGCGTGATGTTCGCCCTCATCATCAGCTTGCGATTAAACAAAATAATTCATTTGAAAATAACAATGACAGTGCAAAAAATTATAGCGAAGAGAGTAAGAATCAAGTATCGATATTAACAGATAATTTTAGTGTTAGTAAAAATTCTTCGGATGGAATAAATAATACTCCGTATCGACATTATCCAAGCCAAAATAATTTATCAAGAAAAGCACTAAATTCCTCGCAACTTTATTATCAATGGCAGGCAAATAGTCTGGAAAAAATTGTAGAAGAGGAGGAAAAAATAACTAATAGAGATGAAAGTATTGCGGAATTAGAAAAACCAATTGTTGCCGAGCAAATCGAAAATAAGCACGACACAATGCCTTTGGGGCGCGCTTTGGGGCAAATTCACGGGATTTTTGTGCTGGCGGAAAACGCGCAAGGTTTGGTGGTTGTTGATATGCATGCGGCTCATGAGCGGATTTTGTATGAAAAATTTAAGGCGAATTTGCGCGGTAGGGCGGCGGTGAGCCAAAAATTGCTCATTGCGCAAACAATTGGAATTAACGAACGAGAAGCCATAATTTTGCAGGAATACGGCGAAATTTTTCAGAAAATCGGTTACGAAATCAGCGTGGAAAATCAGGTTTTAATCATCGATGCCGTGCCAGAACTCATTAAAAATGCCGATCATTGTGCGATTATTTCGACTGCAATTGCGGAGCTTGCACAGTTTCCCGATACCGTCAGCATCGAACGCTTGGAAGATCAAATTCTTGCGACGATGTCTTGCCACCGTGCAATTCGCGCACATCGCAAGTTATCGCTTATTGAAATGAATCAACTTTTACGCGATATCGAAGAAACTCCCGCGGCTGGGCAATGTAATCACGGTCGCCCCACTTGGATACAAATGACAGAAAAAGAACTCGGCAACCTCTTTATGCGCGGGAAATAAAAAACGCCTAAAAGTTTTTACCATCTTGCTGTATTAAAAATACCCCGTTGATGATTTATTTTTTCACTGTCTGATTTATTTTATTGATGTAAAAAAGCGGAAGATTTAACTCTTCCGCTTTTTATCTACATTTTCCAAAAATTGTATTCTTTACTTAATTCAAGAGTATCGTCATACAATTTGAACCAGCAGTCCCATAGGCTAGTGCTAACTACCACGATTAAATAATCTCGCTCGTAATATATATCGTGGAATTTCA
>JAFUTP010000018.1 GCA_017484165.1 Cardiobacteriaceae bacterium
TGATGGCTGGTGGAAGCATCAAGAGGCGATAAATTCAGGAGTAACAGATATGCCTTCAATTTATGATAATTGGTATAAGCCGAACACTTCCGCCGACGGTTATGTCGCGACTGCGAAAGATATGAATTTTCCACAACACGGTGGTGCAATTCCAAATACGCAAACAAATGTAACACTAGAAGCTGGCACACAAGTGGGAAGGTATGGAACTCCTGCTCCAGATAGTAAATATGTTACTGAAACTGGCATTCCTCCTGAAAGGCTTTCATTACCTCCTATTACAAATCAGAATGAATATTTAATATATGAGGTCGCTAAACCAATTCCAGATGTGGAAAGGTCAGTTGCTGCACCGTATATATACGATCCAGGTCTTGGCATACAGTATAAATTGCCAAGACCAATAGAAGACTTAAAGACTGATGGTTTTCTTATCGAAAAGGATTAGCTGTGATGTACTCAATTTACAAACTAATCACTTATGCTCGCAATAGATACAATTTGGACATCCCAGACATTATTACTTGCAAGCTTATGAAAGCATTCGTTAGTGAATATATAAAAGATTTCTTGCCAGATAATTTATCAGCAGAAGAGTTTTTCAGTAAATATAACATTTATTTTCACAAATGGAATAATTGGCCGTCTAGCCATTACGTTTATTGTGATAACGGTGTTTATTTTTATATTGAAAATGGTGATAGAGGTGAAAATTATGCAATCACCAATTCAATTAAATCAAAATATTTAGACAATATTTATTTCTATCTATTTTGGATAATTGCATTTTATCTGGACAGCTATTACAAACGACATAAATTAAAACCAATAAAAGAGAGTAAATTTGAGCTATTTCAAGCGATGCTTGAAAAAACTCAATTACGATGTTAAATCCTAACGATAAAAACGGCGGAATATTTTTCCGCCGTTTTTAATAACAGATAAATTTTCATAACGCAAGAGTGCAGATAATCTTGCGGAAGGGGTGGGGAAAGCAACTGCAACAGTAATAAGTTTTACGCCAATAGGGACAATTAAAGATATCAAAGAGGCAGAAGGTTTAGCCGATAAAACTTGGGCGGCAGCTGGACTAATTCCAGCAGGAAAAGCAATACAAAAAGCTGGTCAAGGCGTCAAAGCTATCGGAAGAATGTTCGGTATCGGTGGCAAGGAGAAAAAAGCTGAAAAGACTGCGAAAAATAATAAGAAGAGTGAGAAAAAACCAAAGCAACAGACGAATAATGACGGCACAAAAAATAGCAAAAAGAGTGCAGAAAAATCGCAGAAGAAAGAAAGTGGTAGCAATGCTAAAAATGCTGCAACAGGGGAGAAAAATACCAATAAAGAAGCTGAATTGAAAAAAAGCACAGGATAAGATTGATGATTTAAGTCAAATTCCAAGACCAAATCAACCTTTTACCAAATCTGGTAAAGATGCAGTTAAAGATTACAATAGCGTTAAAAATGACGGTGTAATTAAATGCGAAAATTGTGGTGTAGAAACCGTTCCAGCACAAAGACATCAGCGTGGCGTTACTCCGCCAAGCAACGAAACACATGTTGATCATGTCGTTCCAAAATCAAAGGGCGGTAGTGGGACACCAGATAACGGTCAAATTTTGTGTCGTGGTTGTAATTTGAAAAAAGGAAATAAATAATGGAACAAGAATACATTATCATTCCTTATTACGATACGGAAGATAACATAAAAATAGAAGAAGTATTGTGTGAAAAAGTTTCTGACAATACATATCGTTTAATTGAAATTCCATTATGGAGTTGTTTAAGTATTGACGATGTCATTAAAGTAACAATAAGTAATAGATATAAGAATAGGTTGGTATTTAATGAACTTGTTAAATCATCAAATAATTCAACAGTTCAAATCATTGAAATTACTGATGGAGAGTTAGAAAAACAAGTTTTACATAAATTAAAACAACTTGTTGGAAGTGATAATATACGATATGATTTAGAAAACATCAATTTTCATTCACACAAATATATTTCTTTCAATATTCCAAAAGATATGGATTATTCAGAAATAAATAATTCGTTAGTTGAATGGAGAAATAAAAATTTGATTGATTTTCAAATTACTGTTTTTGCTCCACAACATAAAATATAAGAATAATCAAGCAATGATAGAAATTGTGATTTCTGCTGTTGCTTGATTTTTAATAGAAAGTTCCCAAAGAACTAATCCAGATGTTAATAAGTCTTTTGGACTTGGAGGGAAGAAATAGTGCTCTCTTCATCGCAAGACAGGTATGAATTACAGCCAAATTTTGACGAAATGTTGAAAAAGCATTTATGTCGTGGTTTATCAAATGAAGAAGCATATAGGCTTCTTATCAGTCCAAAAACGACTTTATCCAATCCTATAAAGCTATATCAACACCACAATAAAGAATGCAAAAGACGAGAAATATTATTTTCTATGAATTTTTCATTGCCAGAAGGTGTTGATATTCTCTCGGGGTTATTAAAAGCAAAATATCAAGATAAAGTAGTGGATAAAGATGACAATATTTGGTTTCGTAAATTCACACTTTCTGATGTTCTTGATAACAAATATGTTCTTTTTTGGTTTGAAGAACTTGGAAACTTTGCATATCCATTAAACGAACAATACCACACCGACTTATACAATAAACTGCAAGTTATTGTTGACATATTAAATCAAGAATTACAAAGTAATAATTTTGGATAATAAAAACGGCGGAATAGCATCCGCCGTTTTTTCTAAATATTCAATAATTCCGTTCTAAAACTAATATTTTCTCCGCCTTTAATTTCCAAATCGCTAATTGTCAATTCTTTTACGAAATAAAAAATAATTTCATCTTGACAAGTAGCATTAAAGGTGGCTGAAAAAATAAATTTACCGTTAATTTTTCCACTAATCCAAATTATTTTGTCAAGAGTATTTAATCCAATTTTTACTAAATCTTCTGGAAAGGACAAATTATATTGCTTAATCAAGCTTTCTTTCAATGTCCAAAGACGGTAGAAATATTCCTCTGAATAATTATTTCTAGCCAATTCCTGCATCTCAAATTCGCTAAAAACTCTCTTTGACAGTGCTAAAAAATCTCTTTGAGAGATAAATTCTAAATCAACACCAGGTTTATTTTTATCGATAGCAAATAAGCTATCTGATAATTTATGTGAAAGGCAAAATTGCAAATCTAAAAAATGCTTCTTGATTATATTTTTACCATAACGAGAAGTTTGCCAAGAAGTTCTATTTTCCAAATTCTGGTGATTTTTTAAGCGTATTTTATCTGCTTCTTCTAAATATTGCGATGAATATTTCTTCGCAAATTCCTCTGGTATTAGCAATAAATACACTTAATTTTTCCTAAAAAGAGTGAGTTATTTTTGCTGCAAGAGTAGAAATTTTTCCCAAATTTCTAATGCTCGCGATTTATAAGCTTCCGACATACAGGAATTTGCTTCTTCTGCCGAATGCTTGCGGCAATCTTTTTGCATACAAGGATTACGGGCTTGTAAATTCAATGCTCTTTTACCGTAAAGTCCTGTCAAAGCGGCATTTGTTGCCCCATAAAGCCCCAAACTTGGCATTTCCATCGCCGCTGCCAAATGCATTAAACCAGTATCAACTCCGATAACGCCAAGGGAATTTTTTAAGCGCATAATTATTTCGGAAAAGTCCAATAATTTATCAGCTACTTTAATTCCTTCCCCTACTCTTTTGGATAAAAAATCACAAAATAATTTTTCGTGAGAATTTCCCCAAATTAAATTGACAACATAATTTTCTGCAATTGCCAAACGCGCCAAATCTTCCCAAACCGTAACAGGCAACATCTTTGAAACCCATGTAGTTCCGTGGAAAAAATAAATATCACTGCTATCGTTTTTCTCCCATTTCGGCAAAGAGTAGTCAATTTGCGGAAAAATTATTTCTCTGTTTTTGTCTAAATCATCAGTAAATATAATTGGTAGATTATTATTTATGCTAATTTCATAACCAAAACTCAAAGACGAAAGCTTGCGAATTCTTTCCACCGCATGCATATTTTTATCAACCGCAACTTGATGACGGTAAAACAAAGCCGCTGCTTTTTCCCGCACTGTATTACGATTAAAACCAAATGTATTAGAAACGCCTGCATTTTTCAGCACAAAAGCAGATTTTAATAAGCCTTGTCCGTCAATTGCAATGTCAAATTTTTCAGCTCGCAATTGTTTCCGTATCATTTTCCACTGCTCATCACGCCAGAAAAAATAAGCAGATTTTTTACGCAAACGACGCAAAGGGATAGAAAAAATTTTATCAACAGTGGAACAATTTATCAGTAAGTCTGCATAATTTTCTTCCGTTGCAAAACAAATTTGACTATTTGAATTATGTTTTCTAATTTCCACAATTGCAGGTAAGGAATGAATTACATCTCCCAAGGAAGATAATTTTATAAAAAGAATTTTTTCTCCGTTCATTGACATTTCCAATAAAAAGGGTAATTATTTTTTTCTGGAATTAGAAAGCATTTGCAAATCTTGACGGATATTTTCCCCCAATTCCTGCAAGGCAAGATAGTGAAAATCCACTATGTTTTTATTAGAAAAATCGCTCAAAGGATAGGTTTTCAGCAAGCGATTTTCTTTTAACAATTCCCCTTCGCTACTCATCAAATTCCAATGCGCTGAAAGGGTAAAATTTTTCTTTTCCGCATTTGCAATTAAGTCATCAATATAAATATCGGCAATCACCGAGGGGGTAAATTTTTCAGGCAAAGGGTATAATTTTCCGCCCAATTGCAAATTAAAAAATCTTTTTATATTATCTTCCATATCCGCTTGCCACATCGTTTTTGCATCACGGTTTAATTCGCCACCAGATGTGAAATAAACGATATTTTTTCTTTGCAAATAATCGGGAATATATATATACCGCAAGGCATAATTCTTGCTTTCCCGTTCGGGATTTTCAGGCATCGGTAGAAGATAATATTGACTACTTGCGCAGGAAAATAATAATATTGTCAAGACAAATAAAAAAAACTTTTTCCAAACCACTTGCAATTGCATCTTTCCTCCTTATTTACCCATAATCAAAGAATTCGGTTTTGCATCTAACTGTTGCATCAAACGATTTACACTCTCCGATGTTTTTTGCAGGCTTCTCATCGTTTCGTTCAAGGTGTAATAAAGGTTACTTTCAGGATTAACACCTTTAATAGTCCTTTGCAATTGCGCACTTATATCGCTAATTTGCTTATTCAAATTTTTCAACATTACATCGGCATTTTTACCCACCGAATTTATCGAACTTAAAGCTTGATCGACTTGTTTTAAGCTTTTAGTAATACTTTTACCGATTTGTTCGATTTCTTTTGTCGATAATGATTTTTCCAGCGATTGCATCGTATGTTCGGCGGAATTGAATAAAGATTCAAAGGGCAGATTTTTAATTGTCGAAGTAATTGCCGCAATATCATCGGTAATTTTGCCGATTCCCGTATTTCTCGTCGGCATAATTTGATATTTACTATATTTATCCTCTTCTATCGTTTTTTCACCCTCTTGTTCATAAACGGCTAATTTAATATATTTTGCACCGCTAATTAAATTTGCCTGTTCTAAATTAGCTTGCATCCCCCCTTTAATCAGGTCAATAAATATTCTATCTTCTTCATCATTAGCTTTATCATCATTTTGATTATTTTCCTTACCGATACGACGAATTCGCTCTGCTTCAAGTTCAATCAGCACGGGAATTAAAGCCTTTTTCTCTTGCTCGTCATACATTAAAGTTATATCGCTTACTCTACCGATATCAATACCGTTAAACTCAACCGCTGCACCTACTTCTAAACCGCGAATCGAATCTTCAAAATAAAGCACAAAATATTGCTTCTTGTAATTCGGTTTTTTATACCATTCATCTTCATTTTCATAAAGATAGAAAACGGTTTTTTCATCCACCTCTTTTGCATCAATAATAGCACTAGGCGTTGAAAAAGATATACCTCCTAGCACAACCGTTTCAGGACTAGTCATATTAAATTCTGCACCTGTTGAGCCTATTTTTAAGTCAAATCCGCTCACATTCCAGAATTTAGTATTACGGTTAATCAACTTATCATAAGGTTCGCGAATAAAGGCTTCAACTTCGATATTTTGAAATTTTTCATCAAAAGCAATGCGGTCAATTCTTCCCACCCGAAAACCGCGGTAATAAACAGGAGAACCGTAATGCAAACCCTTATTTTCCTTCGTAATCATCTTGACACGCAAACCTGGAACGCCTGCTGGCACAAGCGGCGGCTCGCTCAAAGCTACAAACTTATTCGCAGGTTTGGCATCTTGACTAAACTTCGGAGCAATCGCAATATAACCACCAGACAGCAAAGTATCAAAACCGCTAATCCCACCGATGCCGATTTGCGGCTTGACAACCCAAAATTGCGCATTTTCAGTTAATAATTTTTGAGCATTTTTGGTTATCTGTGCCTTAACTTTCACCTCACTAAAATCATCGGTAAGCTCAATTGAATTAACCGTGCCAATATCGAGCGAACGGTAACGAATTTTGGTTTTTCCAGCTTCTAAACCTTCCGCCGTTTTGAAGGTTATTTCAATTTCTGAACCTAAATTACTAATCTTGCTATATGCAATATAGAGACCTGCCGCTAATGCCGAAGCAGGTATAATCCAAAGCCAAGAGAGGTTATTTTTTTTCACCATAGGGGTGGCTATTTTTTGATTATCCATTATTATTTCCTAACATATTTTTATCATCAGAGTGCAATTTTTCATTCGCAACAGTGTTATTTTTCATAGCATATTTTCGATAGTTATCCCATAAAATCCGAATATCAAAATATTCCGTCGCAATCATAGTAAAAATCACTACTCCTGCAAAAGAAAAAATCCCAACTCCTGGATTTATTGCCGCCAGTCGTCCGTGAATCAAAGCCCCCAACAAGGCTACAACAAAAACATCAATCATTGACCATCTACCGATAAAGTGAATAAAATGATATAAATGAGTTTGAATATGCGGTGGTTTTGTGGGATAACGGTGAGTTAATAAATAAATCAAAACGAATATTTTGAATATCGGAGTAAAAATACTCGCAATAAAAATCACCCCTGCAATTAGATATGAACCGTGATGCCAGAGCAAAAAAACACTACTCATAATCGTATCGCCTTTCGGCACACTACCTAAATATGAAGTGTAAGAAATCGGTAGCATATTAGCGGGAAAGAGTAAAATAATTGAAGTTAAGAGATATATCCAAACATATTGAATACCTCCTTTTTTTCGGTAAGAGATGGAATTATTACAATGCGGACAGTGGTAATTTTCTTCTTCAACAGCCAATTTTTTTTCATCAAAATATACCGTTCCACAAGCCAAACAGTTGATATACCCCAACTCTTTTGCTGAACTAAATGCGGCAATATTTTTACCCTCTTTATGCTTTTTTCGCTTCATTTTTCTTCTTCATTTATTTCAAAAATTGCATCTCGCACATCAAAACGGCTATCGGTCAAAATAGAAAAAAACATCAAAACCACAAAAGCCCAAAAACCCTGCTCGAATTTTACCGCTGCCATCGTCATTATCTTGACCAGCGTAACAATTACTCCCGCTAAATATACTTCTAACATATTCCATGGAGAGATTTTATAAAGCAGAAATAAAAACCTACGAGATACTTTATTAAATAATTTATAACGAAAACTAATAATCACCCAAAGCACACCGCATAAATAATAAAGCGGAAGGATTATTACAAATAAAAAAACCATAATTGCTAACAACCACAGGTTATTATCAAAGAGGGATTTCACGGAAGAAAATACCGAAATAGTGTTAATTTCCCCCTGCAAGACCAGAGTAATAAACGGACATAAATTAGCAATAATAAACAAAATTAAAGCCGTAAGAGCAAAAATAAAAGCACTAAAAAAGTCAGTATTTCCATCAATTAAATGTCCGCCACAACAATGGCAATAAAGGCTGTATTTTTTATTTATCTTATGCGGACGGTAATAAACACTATCGCAATAAGGACAAGCAATTAAGTTATCTTTGCTTGCAATATCCGCTTTTTTATTTTCTAACATATCTCTCAATATATAAAAAAAGCCATACCGAAAAGTATGGCTTATCTGATTTTATTTACAAAATAATATCAATCGCGTAAAGCCATCAAAATATTAAGCAATGAAACGAAGATATTATAAATGTTAATGAATAATTGAAGAGTTGCAATGATGTAATTTCTCTCACCGTTATTCACAATATTACTGGTGTCATACAAAACATAGCCAGAAAAAATCAGCAATACAGCAGCAGAAATTGCAACACTCAAAACTGGTATATGCAAGAACAAATTCGCGATTGCAGCCAGCAACGCAACAATCATTCCGCAGAATAAAAATCCGCCCAAGAAAGAAAAGTTCTTGCCGCTAACAATGGCATAAACGGATAAAGAGCCAAACAACACTGCCGTGCCAAATAATGCTTTAACAACGACATCTCCTGCCCCAATCGCAATATACATAGAAAGCACATTTGACAAAGCAAAGCCTAAAAAGCCCGTGAATGCAAATAAAAAGACAATTCCGAAACCGTTATTAGCATTTTTCGCAACTAAAAGTGAAAGTCCGATAAATGCCACCAAGTGAATAATTGGATTGATTGGTCCAACTTTTAATGCCATTCCAGCGAATGCACAAATTGCCGAAAACAATAAATTAACCGCAAGCAACATATAAGTTTGGCGCAAACACTTATTTCTCGCCAAAACATCAGTCAAACTATTGCTCTGTTCAATTACAGAAGCTTGTTCATAAGCCATATTTAACTCCTTTGATTTAGCTTATTCAAAAACAAAAAGGCGCGCGATTGTATAGAAACCGCCGCTATAAAAAATCATTTTTTCAAAATTAACCATATTCCCAGCATCGCGCAAACCAGAAGCACAACTATTTGCAACCAACTGACCGATGCTAGCAACCAAAATCCTACCGCAGAGGAAATCAAAATCGCGCCAGCAACGGTATTTGCCGAATCTTTCACAACCGTTTTTCTGTTCTTATTGCGCTGTATTTCTTCGGATAAATATTGATGCATAAGTAGCGGCAATTGCGGAAAAATATCGGTATATTCCAGACTGTGCTTGCGAATTTGTCCCAGAGCGGCTTTCGGTGATATTTGGCTTTTGAGCCAATTTTCAAGCACTGGTTTGGCACTCGTCCATAAATCCAAATCGGGATAAAGCCTTCTGCCCAAACCTTCGACATTAAAAAAAGTCTTTTGCAAAAGCACGAGTTGCGGCTGAATTTGCATATTGAAGCGTCTTGCAGTTTGGAACAGGCTAAATAAAAACGCCCCGAAGGAAATATCTTTTATCGGCTTACCAAAAATTGGTTCGGATACGCGACGGATTGCGGCTTCAAAGTCGGTAATTCTGGTATTGGCGGGAATCCAGCCTGATTCAATATGCAGTTCCGCAACCCGACGGTAATCACGGTTAAAAAAGGCAAGGAAATTTTCCGCTAAATAATGCTGATCCTGCGGAGTAAGCGAGCCCATAATTCCGAAGTCAATAGCGCAATATTTCGGTTTTTCAGGGTCAGAAATATCAACAAAAATATTGCCTGGATGCATATCGGCGTGAAAAAAGCTATCACGGAAAACCTGCGTAAAAAATATTTCCACTCCGCGCTCCGCCAAAACTTTTTTATTCACCTTCGCTTTTTCCATCGCCTCAACATCGGAAATATTCACGAAGAAAACTCGCTCCTGCACCATAACTTTTGCCGTGCAAAGTCCCCAATAAATTTCAGGCACATAAAGCAATTCAGAATCGGCAAAATTTGCCCTAACATTGCTCGCTGCCGCAGCTTCGTTGGTTAAATCGAGTTCTTTTTCCATCGTGTATTCGAATTCGCGCACCACTTCAACGCTACGCAAACGCCGACCGAGATTAGTGCTCGACAGCAAGCGCGCCAGCCAATACATCAACGCTACATCTTGCGCGACTTTTTTACCGACTTCAGGACGCAAAACTTTGACAACGACTTTTTCTCCCGTTTGCAAAACCGCGCCATGCACCTGTGCAACCGATGCCGATGCCAGAGATTTCTCTTCAAACTCCGCAAAAACTGCCTCGATTTTTTTACCTAATTCGCTTTCAATAATCTGCTTAGCAATATCGGTAGAAAAGGCTGGGACGCGGTCTTGCAGCTTATTTAATTCTTCGATGATGTCGGTGGGAATTAAATCAGGGCGAGTGGAAAGCGTTTGTCCGAGTTTGACAAAAATCGGTCCTAACTCTTCCAACGCTTGCCTAAGGCGCTCACCGCGAGAAAGTTTGATATCGCAACGGCGGTAATGCGTAGGGTGTAAATAAGACAAATATGAGACCAGCCCTAAATAGCCTTTCTTCGGTAAATATTCATCGAGGCGGTAATAAATCAGGCTGTGAAAAATGCTGTATATACGCTTAAAACTGGAAAACATCTGTTTTGTAATTGTTAGTTGCTGGTTGATTTAACGGTTGTTTAGCAAAGATTAACGCTTGATAGCAGAAAAATTCCGCTCTGCAACACGAATTTTGTCCTCTAAAACTCGCAATTTCGCGACGAATACATCAAATTCTTCTCTCCCGACAAAGGGACTTTTTTCGCCCATCAACCAAGCATCAACCGCTGTTTGCGCGGTATTTTTGAATTTTCCGCCCTGCTCTTTTACCGTTGAAAAAATACTTGCTGCCGCACCACCAATTTCTTCGCCCAAACGCGCACGCAATACCGCATCAAAATCTGGTTTTATCCGCCCCATCACTTGCTGAAATTTTTGCGCAGTGCGAACATCTCCTTCGATATACAAGCGATTTTTCGGATTTCTTTCAGCATCTTGCGAACGGAATAAATCCAAAAATCCACCGATATTTCCCGACAATTTCAAATCACATTCGTTGATTGATTTATTGCTATTACGCAAACTTCCACCTTCAACCACAAAAATCCAGTCGGAAAAATCTTCCAAACTGATGGCAACACTAGTGTTATTTAATTCGGAAAGTTTGCTGTGACTGGTGGGATCGAGTTGTAGAGCTTGATTGAGCGCGAATTCAACGGCAGAGGAAATATTTGCTTGCACGGTTTCTCCTTAAACGGTTTTTTATAAATTTTCAAGAACTTCTCAAACTGCTTGGATTTTACTTGTCAGGTAGAGATTTTTTTATTCATATTTCTTAAACACAAACCGTTTTTTCCCCTGATATATCAATAAAATTTCCCCGTTTTTCAGGCAATGTTTTCGCTTTATCTGATCAACATAAAAATTTTGCTTGACAGATAAACATTTTTTTGATTAGGAGAAAAAAATAATGCCTCGCCCCACTGATTGGATTGCGCCGTCAATTTTGTCGGCGGATTTTGCAAGGCTTGGCGCGGAAGTTGAATCCGTGCTCGCTGCTGGTGCTGACATCATTCATTTTGATGTGATGGATAACCACTATGTTCCCAATTTAACCATCGGTCCCTGCGTGTGTAAATCTCTGATGAATTACGGCATCGACGCGCTTATCGATGTGCATTTAATGGTTGAGCCTGTCGATGATTTGATTGCGCAATTTGCCGATGCGGGCGCAAGTTACATTTCCTTTCACCCCGAAGCAAGCCGCCATATTGACCGTTCTCTGCAATTGATAAAAAGCACGGGGGCAGGAGCAGGTTTGGCTTTTAATCCCGCTACACCGCTATCCGTTCTCGATTATGTTGCCGACAAAATCGATTTAATTTTGATTATGTCGGTCAATCCTGGCTTTGGCGGACAAGTTTTTATTCCGCAAGCTCTGGACAAACTCCGAGCAGCTCGCAAGTGGATTGACGAACGCGGATTAGATATTCGCCTTGAAATCGACGGCGGCGTAAAAATCAGCAATATCGGAGAAATTGCCCAAGCGGGCGCGGATATGTTCGTAGCAGGTTCGGCAATTTTTCATTCTGATGATTACCATCAAACTATTTCCACAATGCGCCGCGAAATCGACAAAGTGCGCGGTAAATAACCATTACGGCGTATCTGCTTTTTTGGATATACCACTTACAAATAATTCGAAATTTCAAGGATTTTTATGAATAACACTTTCACCCACCGCGTTTTACGCCGCAAAATTTTGGCGGATACGCTTACCCCAGTTGAGATTTACCGTCGCGTTGGCGGTAAAAGTTTTAGTTATTTATTCGAATCGGTTGTCGGTGGTGAAAGATGGGCGAGATTTTCCGTAATCGGGCTCGCAGCACAAACAATTTTCCGCGCCAAAAACGGCTTCTGTGAAATCCTGCATAACGGCACGGTAATCGAACAAGAAAACGAAAAAAATCCCCTTGACTTCCTCACAGAATTCCACTCTCGCCGCAAAATTCAAGATATTCCCCAAGATTTACCGTTTGCTGGCGGATTAGTCGGTTATTTCGGCTACGACTGCATCGGTTATATCGAAAAACGCTTGGCAAAGCGTCCAGAACGCGATTTGGTCAATATTCCTGACTTGCTGTTTTTAGTTTCTGATGCTGTGGTGGTTTTGGATAATCTTCTCGGTGAGGCAAATTTACTGCTTACCGTCGATTTATCCGAACAAGATGCCATATCGCGCGGCGAACAAAGATTAGACGAAATCGAAGCGGAAATATTCCAAGCAAAAAACTTCCCCACACTCAAATTAGCCACCGCAGATTTATCTAAATTCCATCCCGAATATGAACTTGGCGAAGCTGGCTATAAAGCCGCAGTCGAGAAAATTAAGGAATACATCAAAGCTGGCGATGTGATGCAAGTTGTGCCCTCACAAAGAATGATGGTTGATTACGACCGCGATCCACTAGATTTATACCGCGCTCTGCGGATAACCAACCCCTCACCGTATATGTATATCTTGAATATGCAAGATCACGCAATTGTCGGCTCATCACCTGAAATTCTCGCCCGCTGCGAAGCAGGAAAAGTAACCGTACGACCAATCGCTGGCACACGCCCACGCGGTAAAACTCGCGAAGAAGATTTAGCACTCGAACGAGAACTACTTTCCGACGAAAAAGAACTCGCCGAACACACAATGCTCATCGATTTAGGACGCAACGATATCGGCAGAGTTTGCAAAACTGGCACAGTGCAAGTCAGCGAAAAAATGACCATCGAACGCTATTCACATGTGATGCACATCGTCTCCAATGTCGAAGGCGAACTCAAAGACGATGAAAATGCAATGAGCGTATTCAAAGCCGTTTTCCCCGCTGGAACACTATCTGGCGCATCGAAAATCCGCGCAATGGAAATCATCGATGAGTTAGAGGTTTCCCGTCGCGGAATTTACGGCGGAGCGGTCGGATATTGGTCATGGAACGGAAATATGGATTTAGCCATCGCAATCCGCACGGGACTAATTAAAAATAAAAAATTATTCGTGCAAGCTGGCGGCGGTATCGTCTATGACAGCACCGCCAATAACGAATGGCAGGAAACTCTCAACAAACTCGGAGCACTAATTAAAGCTCTGGCAATGATTTCCTAGTCGCCCGATGCGGTCGGTCGTATGCCGCGGTCGCCAGCGGCGACCCGCGATGCGCGGGAGCAAATCCTGATTTGCATCTACAAATATCGTTTTCGGTATTTATTTGCAAAACAAATCCGCTGTGTAAAAAAGGCGGATTTTTTATTTTTACCTTTTATAGTAATTCCGCATCAAAGTAACAAAATGTGTTACAATAATTTTTTTAGCTAATTTGGAGTATTTATTTATGGCTTATGACATTAAATTTAAGGAAAAAACGCTAGAAATTTTAGCAAAATTGAACGGTAATGTGCTTCAAACTAGTAAA
>JAFUTP010000019.1 GCA_017484165.1 Cardiobacteriaceae bacterium
ATTTTTAATTAAAGAGCTAAAACCAAATTCAGTCATTATTTTAGACAACGCATCATTTCATAAAATCCAAAAACTACACGAAGAGGTAAAAAAATATGGTCATACAGTGCTACCTTTACCGCCTTACTCCCCTGAATTAAACGAACATGAAAAATGCTGGGCAAACATTAAAAAATATCTTCGAAGTGTAATTCATAACTACAATGCAATTGAAGAGGCAATAATGAGCTATTTTGCTGGGGAATGACTATATTTGATGAACAGCCACAATATATTTAAAGAAGATAAAGCAGATTATTCTGCGGCAATTCGAAAGCAAGATGCAGCAAATTTAGCATTATTTTTCTTCGGTCGTCCTGCACGGTTAGCAAATGAGCAAGAATATTTGTATGGCGATATTGCTGACGGCGCATTATTATGCGAAAGTAAAATCAAAAAAATACTCCCACAAAATAACAATCAAGCAGTCATAGACGCAGAATTATGGTGTAGTGAAAGTTCGGGAGAAAATGACGAAAATAGCAAAAGCAAACAAGGCACAATTAAACTCGAAATTCAACAATCTGCAACCGCTCCAACAGGTTGGGAAGTTATCTCTTGACAGTTGCAGAAATAAAGTTTAGATAACATATAAAAATATTTCAAAAAAAAGCAATTATTCATTCTCTAAATTTCTCGTTTTATGTAATTTAAGCCAATTATATAAACCGATAATTGCAACAATTAAATAAATTGACCTCTTGGTTAAATATACAGGATCAAATTTTTGAATATACATACCCACGGATACCACATCAATGATAATCCACAATATATATTGTTGCCAATAACGAAAAGCACTTAAAATCATCGCAACAATTCCAAAACTCAATGTTGCTGCATCAAACCAAATCACATTTCCTGAAAATTTAAGCAATATACCGTGAGTAATTACGGTAACAATAACAAGCATCAAAATAATTAAAGCAAATTGCAATTGTGTCAAACTTTTTGTTTTAGTTAAATTTTTATCATAATTATCCTTATGCTTAACCCAATTTATCCATGCAAAAATAATCATTGGTAAATAAAAAAATAGTTCTAAACAAAAAGTGCCGTAAATTTTCCAATAATACAGAAAAATCATATAAGACAAAGTATTTACCAGAGAAAAAATAAAGTTACTAATCGATGCTTTCGCTACAAAAAATACACACAGTATTCCAGCAATTGCACTAATAAAATTGATTGCGGCTAACCACAAAGGATTTCCGCCAAGTTCATTCGAAAATATAGCATCATATAATGAGTTTGCTGCGATAAAAATCATCACTGTTATCATCAAAATTTCATACCATTTTAATGTTTTCAGGCTAGTGATTAAATTATCCATTGCTGTTTTTCCTTATCATTTTTCATTTGCCGAATTTTTGTTGCACTGATTGGAATATTTTTTCTTTCCGCATCTATTATGCGATGTTCTGCCCAAGGATAATTTTCTCTAAAAAAATTATCATAAGAAATTTCGCTACTATAAATTACATCAAATTTTCCTGTAATTTCAATGATTAATGGCACTTCTGCTTGCCAATCTTCTTCTCCTTGGTCATCTCTTAACTTACCTATATCAAGGCTACAAACGAAAACATTCTGAAATTTATTGCAAGCATTTTTTATTGCTGAACATCTGTACTCTTGTGATAAAAAGTAATCTTTATATTCTTTTAATATATTTTCCTCTTCAACTGAATTGACAAATAAAATAACAAATAATTTCTCACATTCTCTTGCAGCAGTTTCAATGCAAAAATAATGTCCCTTATGAAATGGAATAAATTTTCCTCCATAAAAACCAGTTTTATATTTTTTCATGTACTTTTTCTATTCTTCCCACACAGCAATTTTTTCACCGAGATAAATTTTTTCTTTTGTATCAATTTTCGGGTTATCAAATTGCAGATTAAAGCTTTTTTCAAAACACAAAATAACGGTTGAACCTAGATTAAATCTGCCGATTTCATCGCCCTTCTTAAAAGAAATATTTCCATCTGGATAGAAATAAAAATTACCATCTTCGATGTTATTTTTCACCTCTCCGCTCCATACAGTTGCAAGGCTTCCGACATTCAAAGCCCCAACCATCACCAAAGAAAACTCCCCTCTTGCAGAAGAAAAATTACAGACTAAACGCTCATTTGCAATAAAAAGTCCGTCGATTTTTTCCAATAAATTTATCGCCACACTATGTTTATCACCAGGACAAAATGACATACTTTGCAAAACACAATCAACAGGTGCATGGATACGGTGATAATCATCTGGTGCGAGATAAATCGTAATTGTTTTGCCAGATTCATATTTTTTTGCGCGAAGAGGGCAATTTAATAATGCAGACAGTGCATATTTATGATTTTTAGCCTGAAACAATTGCTGATTATTTATATCGCCGTAAATTGCAACTCGACCATCAACGGGAGAAACAATCGCATTTTCCTGTGCATTTATTTCTCTTGCGCCAGGAGCTAATTCCCGAGTGAAAAAATCCAGCAAGCTTTTGTATTCATACAAATTTTTGCGTGCTGCAAAATCGCAATTTGCTCCTGTAATTTTGCTAAATATAAAAATTAAGGAATTTTTGAAGTAATAATTTTCAATGCGCGCTAAATAATAAAAAATACGGCTTAACCAAAGACGCGGAATTAGACGGTAAATTGCATATTTCATACGGAAAAATAATCAAATAAATAACAAATAGATAAAAAAATACCCCGTTTGCACGGGGTTATTTGAAATGTCTGGTAGGCATAATTGGACTCGAACCAACGACCCCCACCATGTCAAGGTGATGCTCTAACCAACTGAGCTATATGCCTAAAAAGAGCGGCGCATTTTAGCGGTGAAAATAAAAATTGCAAGTGATTTTTTCTGCAATTTCTGCCCTAGTCCTGTTTTTTATTTCAGCCACCAAGATTTTCCGTCCATAAAAAACCGCCGATGCTGCGGCGGTCTTAATTAATTAAGGATATATCTAAAAATTCGTCATTTTGAGCCGTAGGCGAAAAATCTCTATCAACAGTTCCTTCATATGTTCAGGATGACGAGGTGAAAAATATAACCACCCTAAATTTAGATGCGCCCATTAAGGCTTATTTTTATTTTGCCGACAACTTCATCGTGTCGAAAAATTCCTGATTGTTACGGGTTTTGCGCATTTTTTCCGTAAAGAATTCGATTGCTTGCAGCTCGTCCATCGGATGCAGAACTTGCCGCAAAATCCAGATTTTCTGCAAGGTTTCCTCATCAATCATCAATTCCTCACGGCGCGTGCCCGACGGATTGATATTTATCGCTGGGAAAATCCGTTTTTCCGCAACTCGCCGCGACAAATGCACTTCCATATTGCCCGTGCCCTTGAATTCCTCGTAGATAACTTCGTCCATTTTTGAACCAGTATCAATCAAGGCGGTAGCGATAATCGTAAGAGAGCCCGCTTCTTCGGTATTTCTCGCCGCACCGAAAAAGCGTTTCGGGCGTTGCAGGGCATTCGAATCCACACCGCCAGAGAGAATTTTTCCTGACGCAGGAGCCGCCGTGTTGTAAGCACGAGCAAGGCGGGTAATTGAATCACACAAAATCACCACATCCTTTTTGTGCTCTACCAAGCGTTTTGCCTTTTCAATCACCATTTCCGCGACTTGAATATGCCGTTGTGCTGGCTCGTCGAAAGTCGAAGAAATCACCTCGCCGCGCACAGTGCGCTCCATTTCGGTTACTTCTTCTGGGCGTTCATCAATCAGCAAAACTATCAGATGACATTCGGGGTGATTTATTGAAATAGATTGCGCGATGTTCTGCAACATCACTGTTTTACCAGCCTTTGGCGGCGAAACAATCAAACCGCGCTGACCTTTACCTATCGGTGCAATTATGTCGATGATGCGTGCGGTGATATCTTCGGAAGAACCGTTGCCGAGTTCGAGTTTGAGTTGATTTTCGGCGTGTAGAGGAGTGAGATTTTCAAAGAGAATTTTGTGTTTAGCGGCTGCTTTGGGATCGGAATTTATCGTATCGACTTTGTGAAGAGCAAAATATCTTTCATTATCTTTCGGCGGTCTGATTGTGCCTGCAACCGTATCGCCAGTGCGCAAATTGCAATGTCGAATTAAACCTGGCGAAACATATAAATCGTCCGCTCCCGCTTGATAAGAATTCTTGGCAGAACGAAGAAAACCGTATCCGTCTGAAAGTAGTTCAATCACACCTTCGCCGTAAATTTCTTCGCCCGCACGGGCTTTGGCTTTAAGAATAGAAAAAATTAAATCACTGGTTCTTTTACGGGAAATATCTTCTAATCCCATTTCTTCAGCAATGCGCAAAATTTCCTGCGGTGATTGCTGTTTCAATTCACTTAAATTCATAAATTTGATGATTTTTTACTTTGATTTTGTATTGAGAAAAAATAAAAGCCGCAGCTGTAAAAAGTAAAAAAATAAATAAAAAAGCTGCGGCGATGGATTAAATATATTGTTTAACAAATTCGACAAGGCGTGGTTTTGGCTGCATACCGATGATGGTGTCAGCAATTTTGCCGTTTTTGAATAAGAGTAGTGCTGGAATAGAACGAATGCCGTATTGCGCGGCTAAATCGCTATTTTCATCAACATTAACTTTGGCGATATTGAGTTTGCCGTTAAATTCTTGGGCGATTTCTTCCAAAATCGGGGCAATTGCACGGCAAGGACCGCACCAAGTTGCCCAAAAATCAACCAAGACTGGCAAATCAGATGCCAAAACCTTGCTTTGAAAATCCGCCTCTTCGACGGCGAATAGGTTCGTCATTTTTGTTTCTCCAAATAATTTTCTGTGGATTTCTTCCGCTGATATACGGAAATTTTGAGTTGGCTTACAAGCCAGTTTGAAATAAAGCGCGAGATTGTAGCGATAAAAATCCGCTATTTGCGCATTCTCATCGCTTTAATCTTATTTATTCATAAATTACCAATCGCAGCTAGCACAATTATTTATTCTGTCAAGAGCAGTCAATCGCCGTCCCTGACTTATTTTGCGACTGTTACCGCATATTTACGACGGTAGTTTTGCAATTTTTCCAAATATTCGGTAAGAGCCCGATTTTCCGCCGCAAAATTGAGCAAATCATCTAAATCGAGAAGCGCGGCAGTAAAAATATTTTGTTCTTCGGCAAGTGTTGTCAGCGCGGTTTTCTGCGAATTTTCTACCGCCCATTCCTTTCTATCCAAAGCTACCAGCAAAGCTTTCGGTTCTGCTCCCGCCTCTTTCAGTAATTTAATCGAATTACGAACCGCTGTTCCTGCCGTTAAAACATCATCAATAAGCAAAATCCGTTTTCCACGAATATCTGCACCGACCAATCTTCCGCCCTCGCCGTGATCTTTGGCTTCTTTACGGTCAAATGCCCAGGGAATATTTACAGCGTAATTGTTAAACAATGCGCTCGCGGTCGCAGTTACGAAAGGAATTCCTTTATATGCTGGACCGAATAAGCAGTCGATTTGTTCCGCTTCGATAATTTCGCGAGCTTTTGCGGCATAACAATTTGCCAAAATCGCCAGAGATTGACCGTCAGAAAAAGCCCCAGCATTGAAAAATACGGGCTAATCCGTCCTGATTTCAAAGTAAATTCTCCGAATTTCAGTGCCAAAACCGCGAAAGCTTGCTGCAAAAATTTTTGCTGCAAAGCAGAAAAATCTTGCAAATTCGATTGAGACATTTTTCTCTCCAAAAATAAATAAAAATAAATATTTAGCTTGTCATCACTCTATCATCCGAGCAAACATCGGTTTCAGCCATATTCTGTCATTTTTAGCCGTAGTGTGGGCATCCTTGCCCACCAAAATCACCGTCATTTTGAGCGTAGCGAAAAATCCTATCGAAGATCCTTCGCTTCGCTCAGGATGACGGCAGCAGTGTTTGGCGGTTTTACCGTCATTTTTCGCGGCAAGCGGAAAATCTCGCCCTTGCCGTCATTTTGAGCGTAGCGAAAAATCTATCGAAGATCCTTCGCTTCGCTCAGGATGACGACGGCAGTGTTTGGCTGTTTTACCGTCATTTTGAGCCGTAGGCGAAAAATCTATCGAAGATCCTTCGCTGCGCTCAGGATGACGGCAGCAGTGTTTGGCGGTTTTACCGTCATTTTTCG
>JAFUTP010000002.1 GCA_017484165.1 Cardiobacteriaceae bacterium
TCATCAACCACGGTATCCAAGAGCGGTGCGTCATATTCATCGATGAGAATTACCACTTTTTCGCCTGTTTGCTCCCTTGCGGCACGAATTAAGCTAAATAAACGAGCGAAAGGTTCATTTGCATCAGGATTTTTACCGTATATAGCTTCATATCTAGAAAGCAGCAAATTCAATCGTTGTTCTAAATTTTGCACCGATGTATAGCGTGTGCCACTCATATCAAAGCGCAAAACGGGAAATTTTTTCCACTCCAGTTCTAATTTTTCGATTTCTAAACCTTCGAAAAGTTCTTTTTTGCCTTGAAAATATGCCTCCAAAGTTGTAACAAGAAGTGATTTTCCAAAGCGGCGCGGACGGGAGAGAAAAAATGCATCATCGGCATAAACCATTTTGTGGATAAGCGCAGTTTTATCGACATAAACGGCATTCGCTTCACGAAGTCTAGGAAAAGAAGAAGAAGCAGTGAGAATTTTGCGAGTATTCATAACGGCAATTCAATAAATTAAAACTTGGGATTGATTTTAAGCGAAATGGTTAATTGGGGATTTGTATATAAAAAGTCTGGCAATGTAATACAAAAATAGTTTAGTCTAGACTAAACCCCGTTATAGTTGCTCCACTTCAAAATAATACTTCTTTAGCTTCGCCTTGCCGTATTAAGCATACTGTCTTTAAGCTCGCTTCCTCGTCTATTTTGAATTGGAACGACTATATAAATTACCGAATAAGTCCGCGTTTTCCCGTTTCTTGGATGAATTCTGAAATTTTCTTGGCTGCTTCTGATTTTTCGGCGATTTCCGCAATTTTTATACGAGCTTCGGAAAGCAATAAGTTTTCCTGATAAAGATGATGAAAGCATTGTTTTACCGCATCGATTTCCTGGGCGGAAAATTTATTGCGCCGCATTCCTTCTAAATTTATACCGTGGGCGCGGGCTGGCATTCCTTCGACGGTTGAAAACGGCGGCACATTTTGCTTCACACCGCTAGAAAAAGCGAGCATCGAATACGCACCAACGCGCACGAATTGATAAACCAAGGCATAACCGCCGAGCACGACAAAATCTTCAATCACCACATGTCCTGCAAGTGAAGCATTATTTGCGAAAATTGTGTTACTTCCGACGACACAATCATGCGCCAAATGGCAATAAGCCATAATCCAATTGTTATCACCGACTTTTGTAATACCACCGCCTTGCACTGTACCACGGTTAAAAGTTGTGAATTCGCGGATGGTGTTGTTGTCACCGATTTCGAGCAGGGTATCTTCACCGTCATATTTCTTATCTTGTGGCATTGCCCCGAGTGAGGCAAATTGAAAAATCTGATTATTTTTGCCGATTTTTGTCCGTCCTTCGATGACGGCATGCGGTGCAATCACCGTTCCAGCATCAATTTGCACATTTTTACCGATAACCGCATAAGCTCCAACCGATACGCTGCTATCAAGTTCTGCTGTTTTATCAATTTGTGCCGTCGGATGAATTTGACCTTGCGGAATATCTTTACCGTTAAAAATTAAACCTGCTTCCATAACAATCTCCTGAAATATTGCGCTTATTCTGTAATAATAAAGTCTGGTTGATATTTAGAGATAATTTCTTTTGTGTCTCCGATTGCTTTAATTTTTCCGCCTTCTAGCCAAATTGCTTTTTGACAAAATTTTGCTGCTGCGGATAAATCGTGTGAGACGAATAAAAATGTGGTGTCGCCTGATAACAATTCCTGAATGCGTTTGTGGCATTTGACTTGAAAATCTGCATCGCCGACGGAAAGTGCTTCGTCGATAATCAAAATATCTGGTTCGGAAATCGTTGCAATTGCAAATCCTAAACGAGCTGACATTCCTGATGAGAAGTTTTTTACGGGAGTATCGACAAAGTCTTTTAATTCGGCGAAATCGATGATTGCATCAAAGTGCTTATCCATAAATTTGCGGTTTAATCCCAGTAAAGCACCGTTTAAGTAAATATTTTCACGGGCGGTTAAATCACCGTCAAAACCAGCGGATAATTCAATCAAGGGGGCAATTTTGCCATTAACCGTAATGCTGCCTTGATAAGGCTTAACAATCTTACAAATTAGCTTTAAGAGGGTAGATTTTCCTGCACCGTTATGTCCAATTAAAGCCCAAGATTCGCCTTTTTTTACCGTAAGAGATATATTTTGCAGAGCCAAGAATTCTTGAAACATCAATTGTCGTTTTAATAGTTTGATTACATAATCTTTCAAGCCGCTGAAATGTTCCGTCGATTTATTAAAACGAACCGTTACGGCATTGATTTCAATTGCAATATCGCTCATTGTTTTATTCCGAAGAAGAAATAATTAAATATAAAGAATAAAGTTATCTTGACGACGGTAAAAGTATAAAGAACCGAGAAATAAAAATATCGTTGCGGTTATAAATCCAGTTATTACGGATAATAAATCAGGTGCGCTAGCGTGCAAAACAATGGCTCTAAATTGCTCGATATATCCATACATCGGATTGAGATTTTTGTAATACCAAATATATTCATCTGAAATTATGCTAGAAGGGTAGAAAAGCGGAGTTAAATACATCCACATTGTGGAAAAAACTCCCCATAAATATTGCACATCGCGGAAAAATACATTTGCCGCTGCTAAAAACATTCCTAAACCGACACTGAATATGAAAACTTCTAACATAATCAACGGCATATAAAGTAAATAAAGGGAAAATTCAGCTTTGGTAATAATCATTACGAGTAATAAAGCAACCAGGGAAAATAGCAAATTAACTAAACTTGAACCGCATTTAGAGATGGTAAAAATATATTTAGGGATATAAGTTTTTTTGAGTAAGGTTGCAGAAGATGTAATAGAAAGACAGGAATTATTTGTAGCTTCCGTCATAAAGTTGAAAATAATCTGTCCAGCGATTAAATAAAGCGGAAAATTGGGAATATCAAAGCGGAATAAATTAGAAAAAACCACTACTAAAACTAGCATTGTTAAAAGAGGGTTCAAGATACTCCAAATATATCCCAAATATGAACGGCGATATTTAAGTTTGATGTCTTTGATAATTAACTGCTTAAATAATTCACGAAAAGCAAAAAAATTGCGCAATGCGGAAATAATGTTGAACATAAAATTGCTGTTTGGATAATAAAATTCGGGCAATTATATTGCCAATGGTTAATTTGTCAATTGTGATTTAATATAAATTAAACGCTATTATTTAAGCCTTAATGGAGCAAAAATGTCTAATAAAAAACCTGTGATTTCTATCGTAATGGGGTCGGATTCGGACTTAAAAATTATGCAAGATGCGGCAGAAATTTGCCGTGAATTTCAAGTTAATTTTGAACTCTCAATAGTTTCTGCACACCGCACTCCTGAAAGAATGTTTGAATATGCCAAAGAGGCGCATTTTCGAGGTGTAAGAGTGATAATTGCAGGAGCGGGAGGGGCAGCGCATTTACCTGGAATGATAGCCGCAATTAGCCCCTTGCCCGTTATCGGAGTGCCGATTAAATCTTCTAATTCCATCGACGGTTGGGATTCGGTTTTATCAATTTTGCAAATGCCAAATGGAATTCCCGTGGCGACTGTGGCGTTAAATGCGGCAAAAAACGCGGGATTATTGGCAATTCGTATGCTGGCGACTGCGGATAAAAATATGCAGGAAAAAATGCTTGCATATCAAGAGAAATTAAAAAATTCAGTATTAGAAAAAGTCGAAAGAGTGAATAAAAATTATGCCGAAGATGTATATTTTTCTAGCTATTGAATGAGCTAAAAGTAATCAAATTACAGCTAAAAGAGTATTAAAGAACTTATAAAAAGAGTTATAAAAAACAGTTATGTGAATAGTGCAATTATTTATTTTTAATTCATAAGTTAAAGCTTGATAAACAGTGCTCGGTTAAGTTAATATCAAGCCTTGTTTATTTATGTCCCCTCAATCGAAGAGGGGAGTTTTATTTTTAATCTGAAAATTTGTTCATAAAAAGGGAGTTCCAAAAATATGACAAAAATTCACAGTCTGGGTTATCCGCGCATCGGTGCTAAACGCGAACTTAAATTTGCACAGGAAGCTTATTGGCAAGGAAAAAGCACTGCGGAAGACTTATTAAATGTTGCCAAAGAAATCCGCAAAATTAACTGGACAGAGCAAAAAGATTTCGATTTAGTTCCCGTTGGGGATTTTTCTTTTTATGACCAAGTTTTGGATATGTCGCAAACTTTGGGAGTTTTACCGAAAAGAGCAACCGATTTAGGCGGCGATGATTTGGATCAATTTTTCCGTGCCGCTCGCGGTAGAAGTCCGAAAGATAGCGGTGCTGGCGTTGCAGCAAGCGAAATGGTGAAATGGTTTAACTCAAACTATCACTATATGGTTCCAGAATTTCACTGCAATACCGAATTCACACCGAATACCGAGAGATTAGTCGCGCAAATCAAAGAAGCGGAAGCTTTGGGAGTTGCGATTAAGCCTGTATTGATTGGACCGATTTCATATTTATGGCTTGGTAAAGAAAAAGACGATTGCAGCCGCATTTCGCTGCTTACCAAAATTATTCCTGCTTACGGCAAAATTTTGGCAGACCTAAAAGAAGCGGGCGCGGATTGGGTGCAAATTGATGAGCCAGTTTTGGTGATGAGTTTGGACGAAAAATGGAGAAGCGTTTTCGCTACAACTTACGGCGGCGTTTTCCCAGATGCAGGCTTAAAAGTTTTGCTTACTACTTACTTCGGTGCGCTCAAAGAAAATCTCGAACTTTTGCAAAACGCCAAAGTGCAGGGCGTGCACATTGATGTCGTCAATGCTGGTTGGACTGAGGCGGAAAGCTTACTCAAATCCGATAAGGAAATTGTTTCTCTCGGTGTGATTGACGGTCGCAATATTTGGAAAGCTGATTTGAACGCCTTGTTAGATAAATTAGAACCGCTTGCCAAAACTTATGGCGATAAATTGTGGTTATCTTCATCTTCATCGCTCTTGCATGTGCCAGTGGATTTAGATTTGGAAGACAGCTTGGATGCGGAAATTAAATCTTGGTTTGCTTTTGCACGGCAAAAATTGCAAGAACTCCGTGTATTGCGTAAAGCTTTGAATGAAGGTCGTGCTGCGGTTGAGGCAGAACTTTCAGCAAATGCGGTTGCCTTGCAAGGTCGGCGTGCTTCAACGAGAGTAAATAATCCCGCGGTTAAAAGCCGTGTTGCGGGAATTACTCCTGATATGGATAAACGCGCTGATACTTATGAAACCAGAGCAGCAGCACAAAAATCGCTCAATCTTCCGCTTTTCCCGACTACAACTATCGGTTCATTTCCGCAAACGGCTGAAATCCGTAAATATCGCAGCGATTTCAAGAAAGGTCTTATTGACGAAGCAACTTATAAAGCGGCGATGCAGGCTGATATTAAGCAATGTGTAGAAATTCAAGAAGAGCTCGGTATTGATGTTTTCGTTCATGGCGAAGCGGAACGCAACGATATGGTCGAATATTTCGGTGAGCAGCTTGCGGGGTATGTTTTCACGAAATTCGCTTGGGTGCAAAGTTACGGTTCGCGCTGCGTAAAACCACCGATTATTTACGGTGATATTTCTCGTCCGAAAGCTATGACGGTTGAATGGACAAAATATGCGCAATCGCTGACTTCTAAACCTATGAAGGGAATGCTCACAGGTCCTGTAACCATTCTGAATTGGTCATTTGTCCGTGATGATCAACCGCGTTCTGCAACTTGTAACCAAATTGCTTTGGCAATCCGTGATGAAGTTTGTGATTTGGAAGCGGCAGGTGTGCGCGTAATCCAAATTGATGAGCCAGCAATCCGTGAAGGTTTGCCGCTTAAACGCGAAGATTGGCAGGAATATTTGGATTGGGCGGTAAAAGCTTTCCGTATTTCGGTTTGCGGTGTGAAAAACGAAACGCAAATTCATACGCATATGTGCTATTCCGAATTCAACGACATTATGGAATCAATTGCGGCGATGGATGCTGATGTCATTACGATTGAAACTTCTCGCTCGGATATGAAACTCTTGGAAGCCTTTGAAACTTTCAACTATCCGAACGAAATCGGACCAGGTGTTTATGACATTCACTCACCGAATGTTCCGACGGTTGAAAATATGGTTGATTTGATGGAAAAAGCGGCAAAACGCATTCCAGTTGAAAGATTGTGGGTAAATCCAGACTGCGGACTGAAAACTCGCGGCTGGGCAGAAACCAAACCTGCACTCAAAAATATGGTCGATGCTGCCAAGGAATTACGAAGCAAATTCGCTAAATAATTCATCAAATAGCAATAAAAACCGCAGTTTCAAGCTGCGGTTTTTTTATCGCCCAGTTAGTTGTAATGCAGTAATTCCGCCGTGTTTAATTCCTTACGGAGAATTTGCCAATTCGGCATATAGTGGCTTAAATGCCGTTTGAAGTTGGCGTTATGCGAGGGTTCGATGAGGTGAATTAGCTCGTGCAAAATGATGTATTCCAGATATTTTTCTTCCTGATGCACGAGTTGCAGGTTAAAACACAATGTTTTAGTCGAGGGTTTGCAGCTTCCCCATCTACTCTTCATATTTTTGATTTTCCACTCCTTGCAATAAAGATTTGTTCTCTTTTGCCAAAACTCGAGAGCAGGAATAATTTTTTCCGTTAATTTTTCCGTCAGAAATTTAATAAAAATATCTTTTGCAAGTTTTTTTTGCACCGAGAGTTCGATTATTTTTAACTCTTGATTTATTTTGCAGCCATCTTTTGGGGCTTGATTTATGCGCAGTAGTGAATATTCGGTATCAAATATTTTGATTTTATCGCCAGTGCTTAACTCGTGAAAAAAGCGTTTTTCCATTTCTGCTTGTGCTTTTTCTACCTCTTCGCGAATAAAATCATAGTTTTTATCGATAAACTTTTGGATATATTCAAGCTTTAATCCTTTGGGAGCTGATATTTTTACTTCTGCCCAATCATCAATTCGTAAATAAAGCCGTTTTATCTTTTTGTAATGGATTTTTAAGTTGAAATCGCGGTATTTTGTTTCTAATAGCATTTTGTTTTCTTTTGTGTTTTTGGCGTTTATTTATTTTGCTTTAATTTCTAAACTAAATTTTTTCACTCTTGCGATATTATTTTTTAGCTCTTCGCTACTATTTGCACAGACGGTAATATGTCCCATTTTGCGACCTGGACGGACTTCATCTTTACCGTACCAATGAATAAATGTGCGTGGCAGGGCAGCAATTTCTTTTAGAAAATCCACATCGGCAGCACCTTTTGCACCATCTGCACCGACTAAATTCAGCATTGCCGCGTATTTATAAACCGTCTCGACCGAGCCAAGCGGCAGACCAGCGAGAATTCGCAACATTTGTCCGAATTGTGAAGTTTCGCAAGCTTCGATAGTTAAATGACCACTGTTATGCACTCGGCAGGCAGTTTCATTGACAAAAACTTTATCTTCATTATCAATAAACATTTCAACGGCAAAAATTCCACTGTCATTGAAACTATTTGCTAGTCTTTCGGCGATTTCAAGGGCTTGATTTTCTGCTGATTTTGAGATTTCAGCAGGCATTTTGACTACATCAACGAGATTTAATTTATCATCAAATTCCATTTCCACGATTGGATAAATTTTACGGTTGTTATATTCATCACAAGTGATAATTACCGCAATTTCCTTTTTAATATCGCAGAGTTTTTCGATAACACTAGGAATATCCCAAATTTTATCCGCCTCTTGTGCATTTTTTATGACCTGTACTCCTTTTCCGTCATAGCCTCCTTTGCGTGTTTTTTGCACTAGCGGAAAGCTTAAATTAGTTAATTCTCTTGGTTTTTCGGCTAAATAAAAATCGATAGTCGGAATATTGTTTTGACGGTAAAATTCTTTTTGCACTCCTTTATCTTGAATTATTGCCAAAGTGCGGGGAGTTGGAACGGTTTTTTTACCCTGTTGCTGTAAAAATTCTAATCCCTTATTGGAAATATGTTCTATTTCAATTCCAATTGCATCGCAATCGATTCCGAAAGCGCGCACGGTATCTTCATCATTAAATTCACCGCAAACGAATTCATCGCAGAGATGGGCGCAGGAGGCATTTTTTTGTGGGTCGAGAATTTTGGTTTTAACGGGCAGAGAAATTGCTTCTTGCAAAAACATTCTGCCTAATTGTCCGCCGCCTAAAATGCCGATTTTCATACTGTTTATCCTATAAAATTAAACTGTTTATAAAAAATAACAAAAGGAAACGGTGATTTTTTTTACACCGTTTCCTTATTTTTCTTGACCTATATTATTAGTTTATTTCGACTGGAGATACTAAAATTCCGTCCTCATCGCAATAAATAAAATCACCTTCTTTGAATTCGATATTGCCGAAAGAAAGAGTAATTCCCATTTGTCCTTGACCGTCTTTTGCGGATTTTTTCGGGTTTGTACCGAGTGCTTTGATGCCAAAATCCATCCTGTTGATTGTGCTGCTGTCGCGGATTACACCGAAAACAACCGCACCAGCCCAACCGTTTTTCCGTCCTGCTTCGGCGATTTGGTCGCCAATCAAAGCAGAAGCCAAAGAACCACCACCATCGACGACTAAAACTTCCCCTGTTGATGCTGAATTTAAGGTTTTTTTAACTAATCCGTTATCACGAAAACAACGAATAGTGCGGATTTTTCCCGAAAATTTTTTGCGTAGTCCGTAAGTATTAAATTGCACTTCGCAAGACGGGGTTTCGGGAGCGATATCGATTAAATCAGCAGTTGCAAAATCTTGCATTTTGGTTTCCTTTTGTGTTGTAAATGAAAGTAAATGAAATGAAAAAATTGTCGGTTAAATTTTAGTATTAGCTTGAATAGTTTTAATCAATAAAATAATCTTTTATTTATAACTAGTTTATTTAAGGAAAATAAATGAAAAATACCGACGATTTAAGAATTAAAGAAGTTCGTCCTGTTTTGCCGCCGATTGCGGTAATTGAAAAATATCCCATTACTCAACTTGCTGCTGAAACGGTGCAAAACTGCCGCGATGCAATCCACAACATCATTTACGGTGCGGATAACCGCCTGTTGGTGATTATCGGACCTTGTTCTATTCACGATACCAAACTTGCGCTTGATTACGGAAAACGCCTCAAAAAATTACGGGAAAAATACCGCGATACATTAGAAATTGTGATGCGAGTTTATTTTGAAAAACCGCGCACCACCGTCGGTTGGAAAGGTTTGCTCAATGATCCGTTTTTAGACGGTTCTTTTGCGATAAATGACGGCTTACGGATGGCGCGCAAATTGTTGCTTGACTTGAATGATGATGAAATCCCCGTGGCGGTTGAGTATCTCGATATGATTACACCGCAATACATCGCTGATATGGTGGCTTGGGGCGCAATTGGAGCTCGGACGACGGAAAGTCAAGTGCATCGGCAACTTGCCTCGGGATTGTCCTGTCCCGTTGGTTTTAAGAATGGCACAAATGGCGATATTCAAATTGCGCTCGATGCGATAGCTTCGGCTCGTTCGGGACATTCATTTTTATCGGTAACCAAACTCGGGCATTCGGCGATTGTTAGCACGAACGGTAATGAAGATGCGCATATCATTCTGCGCGGCGGTAAGCAAGCTCCGAATTATTCCGCTGCTGATGTCGCCGAATGTGAAGCAATGCTCGCCAAAGCGAATTTGCCAGAAAAAATTATGATTGATTTCAGCCATGCGAATTCTCGTAAGGAATATCAACGGCAAATGCTGGTTGCCGAAGATGTCGCTAGCCAAATTGAGGCAGGAAACAAAAGCATTTTCGGGGTGATGATTGAAAGCAATATCGTGGCAGGAGCACAAAAATTGATTAACGGTCGGGCGGAAGTTTATGGACAATCTATAACCGATGCTTGTATCGGTTGGGAAGATAGCGAAAAAGTGCTGGAAAGATTGCACCGTGCAAGTGCGTTTCGTTGTAAGAAATAATTATTCATTCAGGAGACTAAATAATGACAAAGCAAATCAGCGTTTTAATTCTCTCGGCTTTATTGTTAGCAGCTTGTGCCAACGGTGAAGATGCGGGAAATACCGTATCAAAAGCGATTATTACCCCGATTTTGAATAACGAATGCCATAGCCAATTGGAGCAGCAAAAATTATGGCAAGTCGCGAAATTGCAGTTCGGAGCACAAGCACAGGAATATGCAAATCGAGTTTGTTCCTGCGCATCAGAAGAAGCGGCAGAGCGGATAACACCTGCACAAATGATTAAACTTTCTAGCGATGCAGGACGGATTGAAGTTGCCAAAGAAGTAATTCCGCCCACACTTTCCGCTTGTTATCAGAAGTTGATTAAGTAGCGAAATTTTATTTTCCAAATGGTCTGTCTAAAAATTCGTCATTTTGAGCCATAGGTGAAAAATCTTTATCAGCCAGATCCTTCGCTGCGCTCAGGATGACGAGGGTAAAAAATAACTAACACTAAATTCAAATGCTCCCTGTAAATAAAAAATCCCCGTAAAAAACGGGGATTTTTTATTTACAGGGAGCATTTGAATTTATGGGATATTTGTTTTGCCATCGTCA
>JAFUTP010000020.1 GCA_017484165.1 Cardiobacteriaceae bacterium
AATCAATCAGCAAGCAAATTATTACCGTCATTACCATTGTTTTAGTTTTAGCAATTAGCATTCGTGGCTCATTTTCTCACATTCCACTACGGCAAACTCATTTACATATTTCAACATCCATTACATTAAATTCCATCGTTTCTAATGCTATTTACAGTATAAAATTAGCGATAAAAGAGTATAAAAATTCTACTAAATTTCAGCAAGTTTCTAATAGCGATGGGGCAAAATTATTTTCTATAATGACCGCTAAAAATATATCCAACCCTGACTTTAATCAACTTAATGTTAAAATTCCTAGAAATGAATTTTTAGAGCAAAATCAACCGAATGTTGTTTTTGCGGTAATGGAAAGTTTTGGCAGTCATTTTTTACTTCTAGATGAGCAAAAGAGTAGAGATTTATTAGGCGAATTACGAACTCATTTTGAAAAAGATTTTTTATACTTAAATTTTATTTCAGAAGGCGATGGAACTTCTGACACTCTTCATCGTTTTTTTATTAGAAGTCCGTTAAATAATATTTCACAAAGTTCAATAAAAAGAAAATTCTTTCCAACTAATATGTTTAAGCCATATAAAGATGCTGGTTATAAAGTAATATTTATAACAAGCGGTAATGGCGACTGGCAAAATTTAGAAGCATTTTGTCGGCATTTAGAAGTTGATGAATTTTTTGACGAACATTTTTTGCGACAAAAATATCCCGAAAGCGCAAAATTGACTGGTACTTGGGGCATTCCCGATGAATTTATGTTTAAGTATGCCGAAGAAGTATTAAAAAAAGAGCAAAATCCCGTATTTATTTTCTTATTGTCAATTACTAATCATCCGCCATATAAAATGCCAGAAAATCAACAAAGACGGCAATATTTTTTATCTAATAGTGAAAAAAATCGTTTGCAAAATCTAATAAATAATTTTAATGTAAATGAAATAATGAACACTTATTTTTATGCAAACAATGAATTAGGCAAATTTATTTCTCATATTAAAGTAGATAATAAAACCATTATTGCCGCAACTGGCGATCATAATTTGCGTGGCATCGGTTATCCCAATGAAGAGGAAATTGCCTTATCCCACGCGGTTCCGTTTTATTTATATCTTCCAGAAAAATACCGTGTCAATAACAATGCAAAATATTTTCCTAATACCGTTGCATCGCATAAAGACATAATACCAACTTTATATGAAAACTCATTATCAGAACAAAATTATCTTAAAACAGGTTGTAATTTAACAAATGAATATGAAATAAAAAACAATTCATGGTGTAATTATGGCTACAATACAGAGGTCATAATTTTAGAAAACGGTATTTTTAATTTGCAAAATAATCGTTATTATCGCTGGAAAGAACAAAATAAACTCATTTCAGAAAAACAATCATCTGATATTCCAGAGAACGAAAAAGCGATTATCGAACGAGCAGAAAAATACGGTGAATTCTTAAATTGGATTATCAATAAAATGGCAATGGATTGATTTTTTTAGTATGATAGCTATAAAAATTTAAGCAAAGAGGGACAAAAAAATGACCGTAGAAAGATTTGAAATTTCCCGTAATCAAAGTGGTAACAGTCAATTTTTATTATCAAATATGTTAAACCGCCACGGTTTAATCGCAGGCGCAACAGGAACGGGAAAAACCGTATCTCTGCGCAAATTAGCCGAATATTGCAGCAAAGCAGAAATTCCCGTTTTTTTAGTTGATGTTAAAGGTGATTTATCAGGACTTTGCAAAAAAGGAGAAAAAAGCGGAAAAATAGCCGAAAAAATGGCTTATTTTAATCTTCCTGATGAATATTTAGAAAGCTTTCCACTGCGCTTTTGGGACACTTTGGGAGAAAAAGGCATACCGCTACGCATTACCGTATCACAAATGGGTGCGTCTTTGCTTGCAAGACTATTGGAACTAAATGCAACACAGGAAGGCGTGCTAAATATTCTCTTCAAAGTTGCCGATGATGACGGTTTATTGCTCATTGATTTCAAAGATTTGCGTGCAATGTTAGGACATATTAACGACAATAAAGCACAATATCAGACAAAATACGGCAATATATCTACCGCATCGGTTGCGGCTATCCAACGCTCTTTGCTCAAATTGGAGAATGAAGGGGCGGATAAAATCTTCGGAGAACCCGCAATTTTGCTAGATGATTTAATCCAAACCGAAGACGGTAAAGGGCTTATAAATATTCTTAATGCGGAATATTTAACTCGCGCACCTGCCCTCTTTTCCGCAATATTACTTTGGTTATTAGCAGAATTATTCAATAATCTACCTGAATGCGGGGATTTAGATAAACCGAAATTTATACTATTTTTCGATGAAGCTCATCTTTTATTCAACGGCACTTCCAAAGCATTGCTCGAACAAATCGAACAAGTTGTGCGCTTAATCCGCTCCAAAGGGGTCGGTGTTTGGTTTTGCACGCAAAATCCTCTCGACTTACCAGACGTCGTGCTAGGGCAATTATCAGGCAGAATTCAACACGCCTTGCGCGCCTTCACTCCTCGCGACCAAAAAGCCGTCAAAGCTGCCGCCGACACCTTACGCAGCAACCCGAATATCAACACCGCGGAAGCTATCACAGAACTTGCCGTCGGTGAGGCATTAGTTTCTTTCTTGGACGAAAACGGCACTCCCTCACCCGTTGAACGCGCTTTCATCTTGCCACCGTCATCACAACTTGCTCCGATTAGCGACGCAGAATTAAATCAAAAAGTCCGCTCTGATATTCTCTTTAATACATATTTTCAGGCAATTGACAACTATTCCGCTTATGAAAAATTAGCAGAAATTGAGCAAAATAGTGAAAATTTGCAAGGTAAAGAGAAAGAAAAAAAATCACCGACAGTGTTAGAAGGAGCACTTGCAGGAATAACAGGAGAGCGGAAAAAATCTGGCGGCGGTCTGGCATACGATGTCGCTAATCAAGTAGCTAAATCTGCTCGTAGGCAAGTCATCGGAAAAATCACCAAAGCTATCACTCGTGGCGTTTTGGGAGCTTTGAAGGGGAAATAAATCTATAGAGCTTGTCTAAAAATTCGTCATTTTGAGCCGTAGGCGAAAAATCTCTACCAATAGATCCTTCGCTTCGTTCATGATGATGAGGGTTAATAAATAGAACTAACCGTAAATTTAGACACGCCCTCTATTCTCTCGTGTCTTTTTTAATATTTTTTAAGGCGCATCTAAATTTATTTCTTACTTCGTCATTTTGAGTGCAGCGAAAGATCTGTCGATAGATTTTTCGCTACGCTCAAAATGACGAATTTCGTAGATACGCCCTATAAAAACACGCAACTTACTCATAACAAGCAAAAAGCCGCTGGACTATATCGATTTCCGTTGCTTTGGTCATTCTTGGCAAAGCTTGCAAAAATTGCTTTCCATAATTCATTGAACTAAGCCGTGGGTCGGCAATCATTAGCACACCGTAATCTTCATAATCGCGAATTAACCGCCCTGCTCCCTGTTTTAAGCTGATTATTGCCTGCGGCAGAGCCTCGACAATAAACGGTTGCAAGCCTTTTTCTTCGAGCAATTTTTTGCGCAATTTACTCACAGGATCAGTCGGGACAGAAAACGGCAAACGGTCAATCAACACAAAAACTAAATCCTTACCGCGAATATCAACACCTTCCCAAAATCCCTGTGTTGCCAGCAAAACTGCATTTGGACTGCGGCGAAATTTTTCAATCAAGCGATGCTTCATATCATCACCCTGACAGAAAAGCGTATATTTCGTTTTGCTAGCAAGAATTTCCAGTGCCTCTTGCATGGCTTTATAACTTGTAAATAAAAACAAAGCCCGACCGCGAGTGATTTCTAAAACTGGAATTGCTGCTTGCATGAGTGTTGCAATATATTTTTCATCACTCGGTTGCGGTAAATTTTGCGGATGATATAAAACCGAGCGTTTGCGGTAATCAAAGGGACTTGCTATCGAAATCGTCTTAATTTTGTCCTCGGCAAGACCAATTTTGCGACGAAAATGCCCAAAATCACCGCCTGCTGTTAAAGTCGCCGAAAGCAAATTCCAAGAAAAATTCTCTCCCGCAAACCATTTAGCAAAATATCCTCCAACCTCAACAGGAGCAAGATGCAAACTAAATAAATGCTTTTTACCAATCGAAAGCCAGCGAGCAAATGGCGTTTTGCGAGCAATTTCCTGCAATTCTTCTGTCTCATCTTCCGTATTTTTTTCGCTATCTGCATGAAGATTTACATTACTATTTGCATGACTATCAGCATGAAAAAATTGTTCAATCTGCCCAAGATATTCTTCTAACACCGTAAAAGCCTTTTGCAATGTTGGACTTCTTTCTCGATGCTGTGCCAATTCGCTACGAAACTGCCTCATATGTTGTATTGCAGAATTAAATTCTTCCTGAAATTGAGTTAAATTTTCTAATTGTTCAGCGTCATATGTACCTTCTTTGAGATGCCGCAAACGCAAATTTGCAGATGAAATAGCGGATGAAATTTTAGATTTATACATCAAAATATCACTTGCATCGGGAGCATCGGTTTTTAGCGCATCAAATAAATCATCAAAAAAACGCAATAACTGCACTTGCGAAATTTCAATTGTCAAAAAATTCTGCGCAACATGCGGCAAATGATGCGACTCATCAATAATTATGGAATTTATCGTCGGTAAAATTGCGGCAAATTCCTCATCTTTAAGCACCAAATCAGCGAGCAATAAATAATGATTCACCACCACAACATCGGCTTGCTGCGCTTTCAGCCGTGCCTTTTGCACAAAACAATCTTCAAAAAAATCACATTTTTTACCGATACAACTATCCGCCGTCGAGGTAATTTTGCGAATTAGTGGCGAATTTTCAGGAATCCGCAAAGCTGATACATCACCATCCAAAGTTTGTTCCGGAAAGAGCTCAACTTCATGCAAATGACTAGGATTTTCTCCCTCAAAAGCACCTTTGCTTTGCGATTGTGCATATGCATGATGACAAAAATAATTCGAGCGACCTTTTAATAAAGCAGTTTTTATATTTTTATTTACTAAATCACAAACAAAGGGTAAATCGCGCTTGAAAATTTGCTCTTGTAAATTTTTAGTCGCGGTTGAAACCAAAATTTTTTCCCCACGCAATAATGCAGGAAGCAAATAAGCAAAAGTTTTACCGATACCCGTTCCCGCCTCTGCAAGCAAAATTCCCGCAGTCTCTAAATTTTCTAATACTATTTGCGATAATTTTTTCTGCCCCTCTCTGGGCTTATATCCTGGGAGATTTTGTGCAAGAATTCCATCTGATGCAAAATATTTTTCTAGCTCTTCTGATAAATTTATCTCTTCCATACATTCACTCTTAATGCTAGTTTTTTATACCGTTTAGTTATTTTTCATCTATTCAAAATTAAATTAATGCATAAAAAAAGAGGATTAAGAAATAAATCCAAACCCTCTTTTTATAATCAATTAGGCATAATAAAAATTATCTTGCTGCCTTAAATTTAACCTTATCTTCAGCGGTAAATTTATTACTTTCAACGATTTTCATAATCGCCATACGGGCAATTTTACGATTCGGATAGGTTTTCAAAAATTCTAACATTTCGTCTCTGAATTCAACCGCAAATTCACTAACTGCCCAAGCTGCAGCCCGTTGCACATAAAGATTGTTGCTTTCTTCAATCTCCAATGCGGTCATCAAAATTTCCAGATTTTCCCGTTCAATAAAATGCTTCAACAAAAAGACATAGAAAAATCTTCTTTCATAATCTTTAGTCGATTCAATAAAGCTTAAACAAAATTCATACCAAAGATGCATATCTTCAACATTATCTCTTCTCTTTTCGCAAAGAGTATCGCAAACCGACCAAGTTTTGAGTTTAGGAATAAATTCCGCAAATAATCTAATACGGAATTGCTCATTAAGTTTCATTTTGGTCAGTAATAAAGCTTTCAAAGTTTCAATTTCAAAAATATTGGTATCTTCGCGGATATAACTCAAAATTTCAGGAAGTTTATAGTTTCTTTTCACTTGAGTTACGATTTTTTTCAAATCAGGAACTTTTACCCCCAACAAATCCATTTCAGGAGCGGTTTGTCTAGCATAATCTAAATATGACTTATCGGCATATTGCTTCAATTGCTGATCAATAAAGTCTTTCATCTTTATTTCTTTCATTTTTGACCTCTATTTTCATATCCTTTCTATAAAAGAAAGCATACCTTCGATTAAAAAATAAACACCATTTAACAAAAAGATTCTCTCTTTCCGTCATATCGAATAATAGCACAATATCTTAATTTTTGCTACCTATTTGCAATTTTTTTATACTCTTTCATCATAAAATACCGTCTCTATCATCAATTTGCCGAGACTATGCAAGAAAAAAACGCGGTATTTTGCATCCGCGTTTTACTCATCTTTAAGTTAAAAAATCGCGTTTTCTAACCGCGCAAAAGCTCATTTATCGAAGTTTTGGAACGAGTTTTTTCATCAACTTGCTTGATTATCACCGCGCAATACAAGCTATGGCTACCGTCTTTGGCAGGCAAACTGCCAGGCACAACCACCGAGCCCGCTGGCACGCGACCGTAAGTAATTTCTCCCGTATTACGGTTGTAAATTTTGGTCGATTGACCGATATAAACCCCCATCGAAATCACCGAACCGCGCTCCACAATCACGCCTTCCACAATCTCCGAACGCGCACCGATAAAACAATTGTCCTCAATAATTGTCGGTGAAGCTTGCAGCGGCTCTAACACTCCACCGATACCGACACCACCCGATAAATGCACATTTTTACCAATCTGGGCACAACTGCCGACCGTCGCCCAAGTATCAACCATCGTTCCCTCATCGACAAAAGCACC
Source organism: Cardiobacteriaceae bacterium (assembly GCA_017484165.1). Taxonomy (GTDB): domain Bacteria; phylum Pseudomonadota; class Gammaproteobacteria; order Cardiobacteriales; family Cardiobacteriaceae; genus RGIG9182. The sequence goes on from JAFUTP010000020.1 coordinate 6,869, forward strand.
GATATTTAGATAAGACGGCATCAAAACCGCACCTTTACCAATAAAAGTTCCGCGCCGCGCCATCGCAGGCGGCACAACCCGAAAACCTAAATTAGCAAATTTTTCGGCATCAAAATCCCGAAAACGAACGGAAACTTTGTCGAAATAATTCGTCCAACTACCGTCAATCACACGGTTATCGCTAAAACGAAAATAAAGCAAAACTGCTTTTTTTACCCATTCATTTACTTGCCAACCGTTTGCCGTCGGTTCAGCAACCCGTAATTTTCCCGTCTCCAACTGCTCAATTACCGCATTAACCGCTTCTTCTGCCTTGTTTTTAGCAACTGCGTCTAAATTCTGCTCTGCAAATGCTGCCTCAATTTGACAGCGTAAATCTTCATTTGTAGCCATAAATTTCCTTGAATTAACAATAAGACGGTATTTTTTTACCGCCAACAGTGAAAATAAAAACAGGTTATGGGGAGAAAAAATCTAAAAAACAAGTGAAAAAACTTGTGTTCAAATACAGTTTGCGGAAATAAAGTTTTTCGTTCTCTTCATAAATATTATTTATGTTGTATATAATCGTTACACTTCAAAATAAAACAAAGCAGTAAAGCCATATTATCTTGAATTTGAGAGACTAAAACAAACATTTTGCATGTCAGCACATAAAAAACATACACTCAACAAGTTCATAAATTCATCAACGATATTTTGGATGTTTTCCGTGTCCGCAATTCGCATCACCCGAAAGCATATTATAATTTGCATAAGCAAATTCTCTTTTCCCTGCACGGTAAAAACTCAACTTTAAAAATGCAGTAGAGCCAGAGAAAATCACTGGTGCTTCTTCTAAATAAACAGGTGTATTTGTTTTAACGCTAATTGTTTTTGCTCCTTCATACGGCTCTTTTTTTAGTTCCGTTACGATTGTACATGCTCCCAAAACACTGTAATGCAAATATCCTTCTTCGCTATTTGCAAGACTTACCTTAAACCAACCATTATTTGCAGGAGAATCTAAAACAATTCCAACATTTTTACGGGAATTTTCATCGGAAAAAGCAATAACTTTTTTAACTTCACCAGCAGGCGCAGCACGGAAATTTGTTCCATTTTTATCTTGATCGATAATTTTTACCGCTATCTCTGATGGATGATCACCAAGATTATCACCAGCATGAGCCGAAAAAGCAAAAAGAGTAGTAAAAAATACCGACAACAGTATAGAAATTTTCTTCATTTCACATCTCCAAGAAGTAATAAATAAAACCCTAAAATTAACCGTTAAAGCCCAAAACATCAGCCATTGAATAAAGTCCTGGTTTTTTACCGTATAACCATTTTGCCGCTTTTAGAGCACCGCGAGCAAAAATACTTCTATCTTGGGCGCGATGAGTAAGTTCAACTCGCTCATATTCGCTGATAAAAAACACGCTATGGTCGCCGCAAATATCACCGCCGCGCATTACTGAAAAGCCAATTTCACCGTCTTTTTTACGCACGGTTTCATGGGGATAACGGCAAACTTTTTCGAAATCAACTTTTCGTCCCTTGGCAATTTCTGCCCCTAATTTCAGAGCAGTTCCCGACGGTGCATCAGCTTTGCGACGATGATGCGCTTCAAAAATTTCCGCATCCCATTCATCCGAGCCCAAAACTTCGGCAACACGGCGCGTAATTTCCATCAAAACATTCACCCCCAAAGAAGTATTTGCTGCGAGCACAATCGGAATATTTTTTGCCGCATGGCTAATTACTTGTTTGATGTCATCATTTAAGCCAGTTGTGCCAATCATTAAAGGTCGGTTATATCTTTGAGATAGATGCAAGAGTGCCAAAGTTGCATCGGGACGGGTAAAATCAATTATAACTTCCGATTTTTGGCATAAGACTTCTAAATTAGCGGTAGTTTTTACTTCTGACTTAATATCTGACACTTCATTTAAGGCTTTGTTATACCAACTATGATGTTGCCGAACCGATGCAGCCGCCAAAACTACACTGTTATCAGACAAAACCGCTTCGGCGATTTTCTGCCCCATTTTGCCATTTACACCGTGAATTCCAATTTTCATAAATATTCCTAATTACATATAAAATAAAAAATATCGTAAATAAATTTTAACACTATCGGAAATAATAATGGATAAAAAAACATCATTTGCCGAATTATTCGGAAATTGCGAAAAATTAAAGCAACAAGAAGAAAAAAATTCAACCTCTCCCCTATTTCAAAAACAACAAAAAGTTAAGCAAGAGGCAAGAATTCAAGCCCAAAATGAGGCTTATGAATTAGACAAACGAGAAGATAAAAATAGCGATTTACCGAATAGCCCTTTTGCAATTATGCTCGGAGAAAAAATTACACCGTTAGCGGTAAAAAATAGCACTAGTTCTGATTTTCGCGGCAATAAAAATAATAAATCTTTACAGATAAAAATATATGATGAAGATAACACTGTTGCAGAAAAAAATCACAGCTCTTTTGCTAATTTAATCGGTAATATCAGCAAATTAGAAAATAATAATTCTACCCTGTTTGCCGCAAAAGATAAACTTCGGGAAAAATTAAAAACTCGCATTCAGCAAAAAAATCACATTGCCGAACAAAATAGTCGTGATGTAAAAAAAATGGACTATCCGAGTGATTTTTTTGAGGTCTTTACCTCAATTTCTGATTCAATAATTCGGGCTATGCGTGCTGGAAAAATACACTGTCAGCGCGAATTTGATTTACACGGTTTATTAGTTGATGATGCTATAAAGCTAATCAATGATGCTATTTCTGAACGGAAAAACTATCAAAGCGAATATTGGCTGGTTATTCACGGCAAAGGCAATAATTCCCCAGATTTCGACAAAGCACCGATTAAAAATCGCATTATTGATTTATTGCGTAAAAACAACGCTGTTTCCGCCATTGCTTCGGTTTTGGATTCCAATAATGAAAGCGGCGCGGTTATGGTTTTGATTAAAAGAAGAGATAAATAAAACTGCCCATCTTATCCATATAAATAAAAAGCACTTGCAAAAACAAGTGCTTTTTTAATTACTCCAACGGTATAAGAAACTTTCAAGATACAACATCAAATCCCGCTTGTTCGACAATATCCATTGCTTCGGTAAAGTCAAAATCATCTTCAACTTCCAAATGCACTTTACTCTCTTCCAAACTCGCTTTTGCCTTTAAGATTTTCGGATGTGCAAGGAGTAATTTTTCCACCGTTTGCACACAGTCATTACAAGTCATACCTTCAATATCTAAAATTGCTACTGTTGTCATATTTTTTACCTCTATTTACCAATTCATCAACGCTTCCATAAGAAAGCAAATGATTATTTTCAACTTCTTTTATCGCTTCCAATGTTTCTTGATTTGGAACGATATCGTCAAATGGAAAAGATTTATTTTTTGCAATTTGCAATAAAACAAGTCGCATTGCCTCTGAAATAGAAATCCCTCGTTTCTCTCAAAACACTATCGACTTCTTGCATAGTTGTATTGTCTATTTGCGTTTGTACCACGCTGATTGCTGCTGTCATATTTCACCTTTATTTTCAAACTTCCCCGATATCGCGGCGGAAAGTTTTACCTTCGAATTCAATTAAATCGATTGCGTGATAGGCTGTTTTGCGTGCTGCGGCTAAATCTTTTCCCGTTGCGACAACATTTAATACGCGCCCACCGCTAGTATGAATTTCGTCATCTTGCCGTTGTGCTCCTGCAATGAAAACTTGTGAGAAAAAGCTTGCCTGTTCGATTTTGTAAATCGGTATGCCTTTTTGAAATTTCCCTGGATAGCCCGCCGATGCGGCAACCAAACAAACGGCTACTTCATCTTTCCATTCAAGTTTTACCGTATCTAATTTACCGTCCAAGCAGGCATAAATTGGTGTAAGTAACGGTGTTTCGAGCAGTGCAAGCACGCTTTGCGTTTCGGGGTCGCCAAAACGAGCGTTGTATTCCAAAAGATAAACGCCGCGCTCACTCACCATCAAACCGAAAAAAATCACTCCCGTAAATTGCAGATTTTCCGCTTGGATACCGCGCAGGGTCGGAGCAGAGATGTTGTCTAAAAAATCCTGATATTGCTCGTCAGTCATTGTTGGATGCGGGCAAATCGAGCCCATTCCGCCCGTATTCGGTCCTGTGTTGTATTCACCGATAGTTTTGTGATCTTTGGCTGTTTTCATCGGCAGAATGGTTTTGCCGTCGCAGAAGGTCAAAACGGAAACTTCAAAACCAGTCAAAAATTCCTCGATAACGATTTCTGCCCCAGCCTCACCGAAGATTTTCTCCTTCATCATTGCTTGCACGGTTTTTTCGGCATCAGTTTGGTTTTGGCAAATAACCACGCCCTTGCCAGCTGCAAGACCGCTTGCTTTAATCACCGTCGGATACGGGCAAGTTTTTAGATATTCCAAAGCTTTTTCTGCATCATCAAAACTTGCAAACGCCGCCGTTCTCACGCCGTATTTCTGCATAAATTCCTTGGCGAATTTTTTGCTACCTTCGAGCCGTGCCGCATTTTTATTCGGTCCGAAAATATTCAATCTCTCTGCCCGAAATGCATCAACAATACCTTCTACCAACAAAGCTTCCGAACCGACTAGCGTCATACCGACTTCTTTATCTTTGGCAAATTTCACCAACTCCGCGACGGTAGTTAAATTGACATTTTCTGCCTTTTCCAACTGCTCTGTGCCAGCATTGCCAGGTGCGACATAAATTTTTCCAATTCTTTTATCTTGACCTAATTTCCAAGCTAGCGCGTGTTCGCGACCGCCAGAACCGATGATTAAAACCTTCAACATTTCTTTTGTTTCCTTGAATTTTTTGTATATGAAAAAAACCGTTAATTCGCCAATTCAAAAAAGCCGTTTAATTTTTCAATTAGCTCTTCTAACCCCGTTCTTTTTAGCGATGAAAAAACTTGGGCGGAAAATTCTGCCCGCCAATTGACAATTTCGCTTTTAACATCTTTGAGTGCTTTGCTTGCCGCTGACTGGCTTAATTTATCCGCTTTGGTGAGCAGAATATGCACGGGAATTTGCCGCTCGGCTGCGCATTCAAGCAAAATTATGTCGGATGATTTCATCGGATGGCGGATATCCATCAAGAGAATAATTGCCCCAAGCTGTGGTCTTTGCAAAATGTAATCACCGAGAAATATTTCCCATTTTTTCTTGATTTCTTCGGGGACTTTGGCGTAACCGTAACCTGGTAAATCGACTAAATATTTGCCTTGGGCAGGCAGAGAAAAATAATTGATAAGCTGCGTGCGACCTGGAGTTTTAGAGATTTTTGCTAATTTTTTTTGATTAGTGAGAGTGTTCAAAGCACTTGATTTTCCTGCATTCGACCGCCCTGCAAAGGCGACTTCGATTATGGAATTTTCGGGAAATTGTTTTTTGTTACCGCAAGAAATTACAAAGCTTGCCTGTGAATAGATATTGTTATTTACTACTTTTGATAACATCGCCCCTCCTTAAAAACGACAAATTGACAATTTTTGTCGCAAAACTTGAAATACATAAATAATAAACAGGATACCGATAATGACGCAAGAGACCATATTTTTAATCGTCCGAATTTTTACTCTTTTAATTGTTTTACTCTTACTTTTTGGCTTATCCAAATTCATTGCCCGCAATCTGCACTTATTTTTCGCGCCCAAAGTCGAAGAGCAAGCCGAGCCTGAATTGAAATATCAAGAACTTCATATGTATTTTGCAATCCGTCCGCGAGTTGCGGCGATGTTTAACGGTTCGGAAATTGGCAAAATCGTGCGCCGTCAAGGTTTTCGACCGTCGGAATATGGGCAATATTGCTTATTCAAAAATTTTCAGCACGATGAAATTTTTTGCTATTTATTCAAGGACGGCGCAAAGTTACAAGCGGTTTTCGATAAAGATTTGCAAGAAAAATCAAAAATGTCGGGACTGATTTTGCTGCTCAAACTGCCAAATTGCGGCAATTTACTGCGCTGCGAAGAGGATTTTCATAACTTCTACACTATAGTTCAGCATATTGCCCAACATTGCGACGGTAGAATTTATGTTTATTTGAATAACCGACAACTTTTATTAAATAATGAAAGAAAGCAGATTTATAACGAAAGAGTAGCAAATTTTCAGGAATATTGTTATAGCTTACGTAATCAAAGTTTTGCACATTAAAAACTAATTATTCAAGTTAAAAAATGAAGTCTTTTCCGAAGTTTTGGAAAAAGCTTAATTTGATTAGTTTGCTGCTTTTTCCATTATCACTTATTTTTCTTCTAATAATTATTCTTCGCCGTAAATATATTAAGGCTGAAAAACTTATTCGTCCTGCGAAAATTATTGTGGTGGGAAATATTACGGTTGGCGGTAACGGTAAAACTCCGACGATTATTGCTTTATGCGAAAAATTAAGCCAAGAGGGTAAAAAAATTGCCGTTATTTCTCGCGGTTACGGTGGCAAAAATAATAAGACAAAAAATCAGGAAGTTATTGAAATATATGATAATTCCAGCGCGGAAATAGTCGGTGATGAAGCAATTTTGCTCCAAAATAAGCTCGCGCATTTAGATATAAAAATTGCGGTAGCAAGAAAAAGAATTAAAGCGGCAAATTATTTACTTGCCAAATATCCCGATATTGAAATAATTATTTCCGATGACGGTTTGCAACATTATTATTTACCGCGTGATTTTGAACTTATTCTTATTGCTCCTGATTTATTATTCGGCAATAATTTATTACTTCCCGCAGGACCACTGCGCGAGCCCAAAAGCCGTATCAATCAAGCGCAAGCAATTGCTACTTTTCAAGATACAAAAATTAGCGGATTAAAGCCTGAAATTAAGCAATTTAATTTAACAACTCATATCGGCAATTTATACCGCTTAACCGATAACAAGAGTGTGAAAAAAGAAGAGTTAGAGGATAAAAAAATAATCTTAATTTCCAGCATCGCAAGACCTGAAAGAATATTAAACAGTCTAGAAAAAGTGCAAATAGAGGTAAATAAAACCCTATTTTTCCCCGACCATGAAAATCTATCAAGTGATAAAAATTTGAGCACAATTAGCAATGCTAGCAATAACTTCGATTACATAATTTTGACCGAAAAAGATGCGGTAAAAACCGATAAATGGCAGGAAAAATTACGGCAAAAAACCCTAGTTATTCCTTATAAAATAATAATCCCCGATGAATTATTAAAGCTTATCAATCAACTTTTTCATTCAAGAGAACATTAACAAGGAGACTAAATATGCATAACAATTCTGGAATATTTTTAGGTTCTGAAATCAAGCAAGGCGGAGAAGATGCTCTTTTTCACATCTTTCCCGTTCCATTTGAAAAATCGGTAAGTTACGGACAGGGCACGGCAAACGGTGCTAACGCCATCGTCGCCGCCTCCGACCAGTTGGAAACTTTCGACCAAATCACTGGCGAGGCTTGCAAATTCGGTATTCATACGCATCAAGCAATCGACTGCCGCGGCACGCCGTCCGATGTAATGCAAAGAATTCGCGCCCAAACCGAACAAAGCGCGGCAAATAAAAAAATTCCCTTCGTTTTTGGCGGTGAGCATACGGTTTCATACGGTGCAATTCGCGGTGTAGCCGATGCTTACGGCGAACAGGCAATCGGTGTAGTGCAATTTGATGCTCACGCTGACCTGCGCGACAACTACGAAGGCTCACCTTGGAGCCACGCTAGCGTTATGAAAAGAGTAGTCGATGACGGTTTAATGCTCTTCCAGCTTGGCGTGCGGGCAATTTCAATGGAAGAAAAAGCAATTCGCGCAGAACTTCCAAGTCAAATTCAATATATCGACGCACTCGATTTATGCCGACCAATCCCGCGCCACGACTTCGTTTTACCCGCAAATTTTCCCGAAAAAATCTACATCAGCGTTGATATCGACGCACTTGACGCAAGCGTTATGCCCGCAACAGGCACGCCCGTCCCAGGCGGTTTAGCTTTCTGGCAGCTGATTGATTTAATCCAAGCTGCCGCAAGAGATAGACAAATTGTCGGTATGGATTTAGTGGAATTTGCTCCGATTTCGGGCTTTCACGCTTACGACTACCTCGCAGCAGATTTGGCTTACAAAATGATGGGAATTGCGGCAAGCTCTTGGAAATTACCTCTACCGTAAAAATTACCAGACGCATCTAAATTTAGGCTGGGTTCTATTTTTTTACCCCTCGTCATCCTGAGCGTAGCGAAGAATCTGTCGATAGAGATTTTTCGCCTACGCCTCAAAATGACGAATTTTTAGACACCCCCCTACCGTAAAAGCCGTCAGTGCTAAAAAACAAGCACGCCACGGCATCAAAGAACATTTTTTTATTTAACAAGGAACTTCAATGTCAAAAAAATATCAAATAACTTGTCTTCCAGGCGACGGTATCGGTCCTGAAATTGTTGAGGCAACGAAAGTTGTGCTCAACGCCGTTGCCGCAAAATTCGGATTTATCCTGCAATTTAACGATTACGCTTTCGGCGGTGCGGGAATTGATAAATACGGTAACCCTTATGCCGACGAAGTCCGAAATGCCGTTCTGAACTGCGATGCGGTATTTCTCGGTTCAGTTGGCGGTCCAAAATGGGATAACGCCGAAGTCCGTCCCGAAGCAGGATTGCTCGCAATGCGTAAATCACTCGATGTCTTTGCCAATGTCCGCCCTTTGCAAGTAGTCGGTGCATTAACCGCACATTCACCGCTAAAAAAAGAAATCGCCGAAGGGGTTGATTTAGTAATCGTGCGCGAACTCTCATCAGGGGCATATTTCGGCACACCGCGCCATCTCAACGAAACCGACGCTCTCGACTCCATAACTTATACCCAGGAAGAAATCGACCGCGTCGTCCATTACGCCTTCCAAATGGCAGAAAAACGCCGCAAAAAACTCTGCTCGGTAGATAAAGCTAATGTTCTAGCATCAAGCAAACTTTGGCGCAAAAGAGTGCTGGCAATCGCAGAAAAATATCCATCAGTAGAAATTTCCCACGAATATGTCGATGCAATGGCAATGCACCTCATCACTCGCCCGAAAGATTTCGATGTCATCGTTACAGAAAACCTCTTCGGCGATATTTTGTCGGACGAGGCAAGCGTTTTGGGCGGTTCACTCGGGGTTTTACCGTCGGCAAGTTTCAATAGCAAAGGACCGTTTTTATACGAACCAGCACATGGCTCCGCCCCAGATATTGCAGGTCGCGGCATCGCCAATCCCATCGCGACAATGCTCTCTGGTGCGATGATGCTGCGCTACTCCTTCTCGGAAAACGAAGCAGCAGATTTAATCGAGGCAAAAATCGCTGAAATGATGCAGGAAAATCGCCTCACCGTAGATCTCAATCGCGAAAATCCACTCACTACCAACGCTTTCACCGCTGAACTAATCAAAAAAATCGAAACTCGCTAGCACCTACCCGCGGCGGGCGGGTCGCGTGCCGCGACGGGCAATCCGACTTTGAACTTACAAATATCGTTTTCGGTATTTATTCGCAAAAAAGAAAAAAAATCCGCTGTGTAAAAACGGCGGATTTTTTTTATTTCTACCGTCATTTTCTGCCATCTTCCGTCATTTTGAGCCGCAGGCGAAAAATCTCACCATAACCGTCATTTGTTCCGTAGGTGGGCATCCTTGCCCACCAAAAGAACCGTCATTGCGAGTGAGCCGCAGGCGAAAAATCTATCAACAGATCCTTCGCTTCGCTCAGGATGACGGCAGCAGTGTTTGGCGGTTTTACCGTCATTTTGAGCGGAGCGAAAAATCCTATCGAAGATCCTTCGCTTCGCTCAGGATGACGACAGCAGTATTCGGCGGTTTTACCGTCATTTTTCGCGGCAGGCGGAAAATCTCATCATTTATCAGACAAGTTAATACATAACCGAGACTAAAAAGCAGCCTATGCGGTAAAAATTTAGTGTTTTTTTATAAGACTGCTATATGAATTATTCATACAGAAATAGTTGATGTTAATTTAATCGTATGAATTTATGCGGTATTTGTTATGCGTTTGTGGGGTATATAGCCGCCCCCCAAATCGGGGTGGGCTATAATTAGAAGCTTGTAGGCAAAAGTGTTCAAAAGGTTATAGCCGCCCCCCAAAATTGGGTGGGCTATATACCACTTCGGTATGAACAGGCTGTAATAAGAGCAGTGTGGTTAAAAGAAGCTCGCGTGGTATATGTGTGCATTCGCATAGACGGGGTATCCACTGACCCACACAACAATCCCCCATA